>DASSGT010000814.1:0-2213 GCA_035693345.1 Puia sp.
CGAGGATTGTATATCATCTGGATCCTCAGCCTGATCAAACTGCCAAAATCATATTTGATGTAACGGAAAGTCCGCTGACCTTTGCAAAACTTTCACTGCATTACAATCAGTTCACAGGCATCAGTGCTATTCTGAATGTTACCTCCAGGGATTTTTTTACACCCAATTCCAGGAGCTCTTTCACTTTAAATATTGGAGAAAATTTCAGGGTCAAGGCTGAACATCTTCAATACCTCGGCAGGGACAGGAAATTTGCTTTTAAATTATTCACTCAGTTTGACCAGATGAATATTACCACTTATAATAATACAAAGGAGGCTGGTATTTATAACCAGAATTATTTTGTGGTGGATGGCAAATTGGGATATTCGACCAATCGCGATGTGACAATTGGAGTTGGAACACGTTTTGAGTGGACCCGATACAAACCTTCTATAACATCTGCTGTGGAATTTAAGGGGACGGACGACTTCCCGACCAGCTATTTCTTTTTCAATCATAATTCGCTGGACCGACCCGTATATCCCAAAAAAGGCGTCCGATCAGAACTCGAAGGAGATTGGGTATACACACAGAATCCCGATATTCAATTGCATACGAATGCACTGGATGCTGATACCGTTACTGTAAGCAATCCTTATCCGAGAATTGTTTTTCATTTTGAAAGTTATACTCCCTTGTCAAACAAAAGCACGTTGTTGTTTACCATTCTCTCAGGAATGAATTTTCAAAAAGGGAATGTTATGAATCAATTCTCGATCGGAGGACTGACGCATAGTTTTCATAACCAGATTACCTTCGCCGGTTTAAGAGAAGGATCCTACTATGCTTCCAGCGCAGCCGAGCTGCAGGCCGGTTTTCGTTACAATTTTTATGGAAACCTGTACCTGACAGGTCGCGCGAATGTGATGTTTAACAATTTCGTGAATAACCAGGAGAAGTTTTACGATACACCTGATTTTTTATCAGGTTACGCACTGACGTTCACATATAATTTTGTTCTGGGTCCGCTTGAACTGAGCGCCATGTATTGCGATCAGTGGAAACGGGTAATGGGGTATGTTAATATTGGAATACCCTTCTAAGCTTAAAGCTCAAAGCGTAAAGCCTAATGCAATTTTAATATAAACCAATTAATTAAATCACAGCACTTCCATACTTCCATACTTTCATACTGGCTTTACGCTTTACGCTTTAAGCATTCAGCTTATAAGCTCGAGTATCTCCCTTTCTTTTGCAATGGCACTTTCCTGGATTGTTCTGCCTTCAGAAAGTATGGCCGCAATATTTTTATCTGATTCTGATCCGGAAGCGTTGATACATACATTCAGATAGGCACCAATGACTGCGCCGCGCGCACAAACTGCCCCGACACCGGCATCCGATTTTGAATTGGGATTTCCGTCGATAGCCATTGCTTTCAAAACATCCATCGATTGCAGGGAAACCTTCATGACACGGAAAGGGACTTCAATGGCATGCATCGTAGCTTTTTCAATTTCATTTTTTCTGAATGCTTTTTCTGATTCGGTTGTTTTTGGGAGATTTCTCGCCGCTATAATTCCTTCAAATGCTTTGGTGTCCGCGTCCACTAAAGAGATTAATTCCTTACTATAGCCTGCTGCCCTTTCTGCCCAGTCACTGAAGAGTTCCCAATCCTTTTTTTGCGCGGATAAATTGGCGACCATTGCTCCCAGGCTTGCTCCCAGCGCTCCAAGATAAGCAGCCACCGATCCGCCACCAGGAGCTGGCGATTCACTGGCAGTTTCATCTGCAAATTCGGCAAGCGATTGACGAACGTGTTTATCATCACCCGGTACCTTTAATAAATATTCTATAACCCTTTCATCTGGTTTAAAAGGAGCCAGCTCATTCAGACCCATTGAAAGAATGGCGATCCGGATCAGTTCTTTTTCTGAAACACCGGCAGAACGTTTTTGTTTTTTTAGAAAATATTTGCCGGCGTCAAGTAATGATTGTAATGGAATTAATCCAACCAGTTCGCTGCCGGTCACCCGTATTCCCCTTGCTTCTGCCTTACGACAGACTTCATCAAAGGCAACATGTAATGGAGTCACAGAAATATTGGTCAGGTTCATCGAAATCTGCGCAATTCCATATTCCTGTATATACCACCCTATCGCCTTCACCGACTTGAGAGATCCGGGTACCATAACGGGCTGGCCTTTTTCATCCCTGACGATTTCTCCATA
>DASSGT010000815.1:0-7175 GCA_035693345.1 Puia sp.
TAATAAACTGGTAAAAACCCAAATAGCGAATACCGGTGCAAGCGGACTGGATATGAACCTGAGTGACCTGCCTGCAGGTGTTTACATTCTGAGTATGAGTAATGGTACAGATATGAAAACGGTTAAACTGATAAAAACAGGAAACCAATAAAATACATGAAGTTTGTTTGTACCATTGTGGAATGGAGATAACTGTCATTGAATTTCCTTCCAACCTCGGACTGATAGAGCCGAAACCTGGTCATGAACCGGGAGTGAAAAAATTACCCGACTGGCTGCGGAAGTTTCATTTCCATGATATCCTGAAACCAGCTAAGATTTTGAGTTTACCGGCACCAGCATATAGTATGCATGTTGACAGGGAATCAGGCATCAGAAATGCGGAAGCCATTGCAGAATATGCCATGGATCAATCCGGTTTATTGAAATCATGTATTGAAGAAAAATCTTTTTCTCTGGTGATCGGCGGGGACTGCAGCATAATCATCGGTAATACGCTTTGCCTTAAAAAGCTTGGAAATTATGGTTTGTTTTTTCTCGACGGCCATACGGATTATATGTGGCCGGAACTTTCCGGAACGAAGGGAGCGGCCGGAATGGATCTGGCCATTGTGACCGGCCACTGCCATCCCAAACTATCAGATATCGAAGGATATGGTCCCTATATAAAAGAGGAAAATGTGTACTGTGTTGGCAATAGGGAATATGACGTGCAATATGTAAAGACGATTGAAGATTCAGATATTCAATATTTCGATCTGAATTCTTTACGGGAAAACGGAATAAAGAATTGTACCCAAACCTTTTTGGATTTGATTGAAAAAAAGGAACTGGATGGATTCTGGATACATTTGGATCTCGATGTCCTGGATGATGAAATCATGCCGGCCGTTGACTCCAGGTCACCCGGTGGACTCAGTTATCAGGAACTAAAGGAAATTCTTACTCCCTTACTGGCCAGCTCTAAATCAGTTGGAATGGAAATAACCATTCTTGATCCGGAACTTGATCCGGAAGGTATATACGCAACGCGTTTTGTAAATGAGATCGGGTATTTGATAAAGGAAAAAGTTGCAGACTTCAGACCCTGATTCACATCCTTCAAACTAGACCGGTATTTCAGTGACGAATTCCACCGCCCTGCCACTTAATTTGTTCTGCACAAGGTTGCGCACATTCTCATAAATTTTCTGATCCAGAGTCAGTTTGCCGGATGCATACTGAAGATCGGTTTCGTCCTTCGAAAATTTTATGAACAGAATATGACTTACGCGACTGGAAGTGGTAATCAGAAATGTACCGAGATTCATGGAAACCGCGTCACCCTCCTGGGTGGCAACACCAATCTGGAAACTTCCATTGCTTTCAGAATGTGTATTCTTTTCGAATGCTTCAATCTTCCCATTGGAGTCTGCCAGCGCTTTGATACCATCCAGTGCCCGGGTAACTATCTGCAGAAAATCAGCACCAAATGCTGCTTTTAAGATATCGATAATGACCGACTGCAATTCGACGACATTCGCTTTTGCAGAAAATTGCTGTACTTCGCCTCCTTCCATCGTCCAGCCCACTTTGGTGAGAATTTCAATAAAGGCTTTGTACCATCCAATCACGTCCTTTCCGTCGGGCACTTTACTATTGGCCCCTAATTGTGCCAGGAGCGTTGACTCCAGGATATCGGCCCGGTTCTCTGCGCTCAATCCTGAAACAAAGGATATCAGGCTTTTGTCAACGATCATCGCCTGGTCCTTTCCATCTTCCACGGGAAGAGGTTGTGTTTGGCCCGGCGCTGGTGTAACCACTGTGGAACCCAGGGCGGGTGAGCGTTTGAAAGATGGAGAAGCCGGTGGCTCCAATGGTTTGAAATCAGGATGGAGCAGGGGCGTCATCCCGTCAGGAAAAGAAATGTCAAGATCGTCCAGATAGTTTTTGATGAGGGTAGTCTGTAGCATTTCGTATATGATTTTAGCAGTTCTGACTTTTTTATAGGCCGTTCCGGTAATTGCGTGTTGCATTTCGATACATACTTTATTTTTATAGGAGAATTTTATATCAGCAATTTCCATCTCTTTGATTATAAATATTTTCAGGCTTTACCTTTCGGTGATTCCTTTTTGCCAATCGGTCTTTTTTTTTGATCGTTTCCAGAACTATATTTTAGTATTGTTTCTCACCAACGGCGGGAATCCGGGACTGAATGGTGGACTGGCTTTTACTAAAGGGGAATCACGGAACAGCAGCCCATTTGGCCGCGTAATTAATTATACAAGTGATTATCTTTAACAGTTAATCAATTCATCGAAACCCGGCAGGATGACCACGGTCAGAATTATTTTCTGTATAATGATTTTATTTTCCATCCGGATCATGAGCCCCCTCATGGCCCAGGATATGGAAGAAAGTAATTTTATCCGGTATACCCGACTGCAGGGATTGTCAAATAATTATATTTCCGGAATCGTCCAGGATACGGACGGATATATCTGGGTTGCCACCCACAAGGGGCTAAATCGCTTTGACGGAAATAACTTCCTGCCCATATTTAAGAGCTCTCCGCGCTCGCCGTTGCCGGACAACCTGCTAAAATATTTACACGAACAGACCCCGACGGAAATCCTGGGTGCTACTCGGGCAGGCGCCTTTGCTTATAATCCGTCAACCGGCGGATTCAAACAATTTATCGTTCCCTGCGACTCTGCTATTTATTTCTGGACAAATAATGTATTTGATCTTTCAAAGGATAACAACGGAAATTATGTTGTCTCCACCAAGACCGGGCTGTATGTTTTTAATAATTCAGGAGCACTGATCAAAAGATACGATTATCATCTGCCCGCAGCAGTGGGTAAAGTTGAAATGATTTTCGGGGGTTGGGTGCATACCCTGCCAAACGGATACAGTTTTCAGCAAAATGGCATTTATGGCAGCATGTATGATCCAAAAAAAAATGAGATCGATACGTTTTATATAAATAAAAGACAGTATCTGAAAAATCTGATGACGGACACGTCGGGAGAAATCAGGATATCCTGCAGCGGCAAAAATGGTGAATTGTTCATATTAAATCTGGATAATAAAACCATCGACATAGCCGACTTGCAAACTTCTCAAACTGTGTCCAGTCCGATGTCTCCTCAGGTGATGGACGACTTGTACTGGACGAGTAAACTGGTCAGCATCAACGACAGTACATTTATTATAACCTGCAGGAACAGTGGTTTTTATTTTTTACATTATAACCGAAACAACAGGCAGATTTCATGCGATGGTAAAAAATATTTTGAAAAGGAATTATGCACATCCGTATTCATGGATAAGGAAGGTCGGTTGTGGGTGGGTACGGCAGACGGATTGTACAAACAAAATAAACATAATTCATTTTTTTCCGTAACAGATCTCTCGCTTCAGTGCAGCAGAATGGTCGATCAGGAAATCAGGAGCATATATACAGATAATCATTTCATTTACGCAGGTCTGAAGAACGAAGGGGGACTGCTTATTCTGAATAAGAAGAACGGAATGATTTTAAAGCAACTCGACTTTACCCCGCATTCAAAATACAGCAATACCATTTCAAATGTATTCCCTTACAATAACGACACACTATGGGTTGCTACCTCCCGGGGCATTTTGTGGGTAAGTAAAAATAATTATCACTATGGCCGGTTGAAAACAACACCGCAGATGGATTGGATTCAAAACATCAATTCGCGTTGCTTCTTTCAGGATTCAAGAAAAAATATCTGGATTTCGTTTTCCACGTTAAACAGCCTCGTTCGGTACGACCGGGACACCCGGAGTTTTGCAGACATCTCTCAGTCCAATCCCCTGTTGAAACTGACCTATGTATTTAGTATGGCCGAGGATTTACAGGGTAATATCTGGCTGGCGGGAGATGGACTTTGCCGCTGGAATATAAATAAAAAGGTTGTCGATACGCTGATTCCGTATCCTAAAGTGAGCCGTCTGCTGTTGAATTATATGTATATCCTTGACAGGGACAATAAAAATAATTTATGGCTTTCATCCTTCGATAATGAAATCATTCAGTACAACTGTTTTGACAATGCCATGTACCTGCGTCAGCAGGAGAATAATATCGTAGACGGGAATACTGTCACCAGTTCTCCCATCATAAACGATAATATCTGGATGGGAACTGATAACGGCATTTCTGCTTTCAATATCCGGAATTATTCTGTCAAACAATTCACCTATGCAGATGGGCTGCCTTCAGTGAATATTACAACGACCGGCCGTGGAAGTTTTTATGACCGCGAATCCAATCGGTTTTATATCGGGGCGAAACACCGCCTCATTTCATTCAACCCTGATATATCGCTGGCACATAAATCGACACCCAGGCTTTTCATTGAAAAAATCAGTACCCGCGATTCGGTTTTTTCTATTTCGGGAAGCGATCTGAGGCTGAAGTACAATGAGAATAATTTATCTATTGCCTTAAATACGATTAATTATACGGATCCGGAAGAAGATCGTTTTGCCTGGCGCTCACTGGAAAATGGGGACACGACCTGGAATGATCTGAATACCCAAAAATCAATCACACTGACCAACCTGCCTGTGGGTAACCATTCGTTACAGTTAAAACTATACTCAGCCAATAATCACTGGCCACAGCAGTTAAAATCCCTTAATATTTACGTCAAACCTCCTTTTTGGAAAACAAACTGGTTTATTGTCTTACTGGCGGCTGCCGTGGCCGGGCTGGTTATATTGGTCTATCGGAAGCGGATATATCAGATCAGAAAAAAAGAAAGAGAAAATTCAAGAGTGCAGCAATTAATCGTAGAGGAATATAAGAACCAGTTCGAACTGCAGCAGATCAGTAATTATTTTTCCTCCTGTATTTCAGGAATCAATAATGTAGATGACGTTTTATGGGACGTTTCAAAAAACCTGATCGGCCGGATGCATTATGAAGATTGCATCATCTATATGTGGAACAAAGAAAAGACCAAGATGAAGCAGAGAGCTGCTCATGGCCCGAAGGGAAATCCAAAAACGATCGAGTCACAATCTTTTGATGTGGAGCCCGGACAGGGCATCGTTGGTCATGTGATGCTGACCAGAGAACCATTGCTGGTGGCCGACACAAGGCATGATCACCGCTATAGGGTGGATGATATGAGCCGGCTCAGCGAACTATGTGTCCCTATTATTCACGATGATGAATTAATAGGTATTATCGACTCGGAACACCCGGTAGAAAACCATTTTAAGGAAAGGGATGTAAAAATACTCACGACCATCGCAACGCTGGTGGGTAACAGGATTATTCAGATTGAGTCTGAACAGTCACTCGCAAAAAAGCAAAAAGAACTTGCGAATATCAACCAGCAACTGGCAGAAGCACAGTTGTCGGCATTGCAGACGCAGATGAACCCACATTTTATTTTTAACTCGTTGAACAGTATAAAAGGAATGATCCTGGCCAACGAGCAGCAAAAAGCCTCCAGGTATTTGAGCAAATTTGCTCAGATGATCCGCGTAACCCTGAATCAGTCAAAGGAGATTTTCACGACTTTATATGAGAACCTGCAACATCTCGAAAACTACCTGTTAATGGAAAAGCTGAGGTTTGATGATTCATTTTCCTATAAAATAACGGTGGATGACTGCCTGGATAAAGAGGAAACTCTGATACCCACATTGATGATACAACCGTTGGCGGAAAATGCAATCTGGCATGGTCTCATGTTAAAGGAGGGAGAGAAAAAATTACTGATCAGTTTTTCTCAAAAGGATGAAACGATATTCTGCAGGATAGAAGACAACGGGATCGGCATCAGGCATTCGGAAGAACTGAAAAGGGTAAATAATCCTTCACATCAGTCTGTGGGTCTGAGCAACCTGCGTAACAGAATAAAAATAATGAACGAGAAATATGACATCGGCTGCGCTCTGGAAATCAGCGACCTGGGCCGTGGGGATGAAGAATTAACAGGAACCTGTGCACTATTGTACTTTAATATCATAAACAAATAAACCATCAACATGAAAGCAATACTCGTAGATGACGAACCGGACGGAATAAAAACCCTTAAGAAATTACTGGAGCTGAACTGCCCGGAAGTAGAAATTGTTGCCACTTGTGGCAATGCACTTTTTGCAAAGCAAAAACTGGAAGAATTAAAGCCCGAACTGGTCTTCCTCGATATTCGTATGCCGGGGATGAGTGGTTTGGATCTGCTGGCAGAATTACCCGAAAAGGACTTTGAAGTGATATTTGTTACCGCGCACAATGAATATCTCTTACAGGCACTACAGTTTAGCGCGGTGGATTATCTGATGAAACCGGTGGATGAAGATCGCCTGACTGAAGCGGTTCACCGCGTAAAGAAAAGACTGTTGCACGAGCGGGCGCCTGGTCAAACAGATACGCTGCTTCATAATATCAACAAAGCCGGATTCCCATTGGAAATGCGTCTCGTGTTACCTACTTTAAAAGGATTTACGATTGTGAAACTGGAGGAAATTGTTTATTGCGAAGCACAAAGAAGTTATACCATATTTCGTCTCGTCAATAACAAAACCATCATGATCTCCCGTCCGCTATTCGATTATGAGGGGATTCTGGCAGGTACTACTTTCCTGAGGATACATAAATCTTTTCTGATCAATCTGCTGCATATCAAAGAATATCTGCGTGGTGAGGGTGGGACGGTTGTCATGACCAATGGGATGGAGATTGAAGTCAGCCGCAGGAAAAAAGAATTATTTCTTACAAAAGTGAAGGAGCATTTTAAGTATTAAAAAAAAAGCCGCCTCAAAATATTCTTTTGGACGGGCTCTTTGGAGGATAAGGATTAATGGAAAGTTTTATTTTTTAGTGTTCATTTTATATCCCATCTCTTTAAAAAAATCCAGGAAGGCTTCTGAAAGTGCATCCGAGAAAACACTTTTCTGCTTTACCGGTTTTAGAAAAATTCTCTGAAATATCATCTTCATTTTTTTCATTGGGTACGGTTAAGGCTGCAAGTACGCTTAAAATCAAATAACGTATATCCGTTATTCACCTTACGGTTCATACCGTTTCATCAATGGTAGTCATGAGCTTCCGAAGGAATGAAGGCTAAGGCAAAGGCAGGCGTAAAGCGTAGGGCGTAAGGCGTAAGGCGTAAGGCGAAGGCAAATGTGTTACGATCATCGGT
>DASSGT010000816.1:0-3532 GCA_035693345.1 Puia sp.
TACATACGTTCGGCATGCTGCTGGTGCTTCGTATGAATGAATATCTGAAATCCACAATTGATAAAAAAACCGGATTCATGGCTGGCCTGATTCCTATCATGCTTGCCAGCTGCCTGATATTGCTGATTCATATGATTGAAGTGGTTATTTGGGCAATCTTTTTTTATTGGAAGGGTGCTTTCGCGAATGTCAGCATTGCTTATTATTTCGCTCTGAATGAATATACCACGGTGGGCAGTAAATTTAATCTTCCGATTCAATTGCGGTTGCTCGAAGGAATTATCTCCTGCGCGGGACTGCTGGCCTTTGCTTTGTCAACCGGCATACTTTTCAGACTGGCAACCACATTCCTTGAGAAACCCCGGAAATTCCTGGGGAAATAAAGTAAATCGTTTGAATAGTGAATACGTTTTGATTTATTAAGCCATTGTATCATATCTGATCACCTCGTACATTTCATTTCAATACTGCTCATATGCTTAAAAAAATTTTAAAAGAAATAAAGATCATTGCGCGTACAGCATCTTATTTCGCCATCGTGTTCATTCTGATGATGGTTATGAAAACACTTGATCTGAGGGATTATAATATAGAATTTAATGGCATATCACAAGCCCTCCTGGGCGCACTGATCATGTCGAAAGTGATTATTCTGATGGAATATATTTCACTGGGAAACTGGGTACAGCGACAGCCGGCTATCGTAGATGTGATACTTAGAACCATTCTGTATACCGCGGGCGTTCTGATCGTTATCGTGCTGGAGAAAGCTTTTGAAAAAAGACATGAAGCCGACAGTTATGTCAAAGCCATATCTTATGTCTTAAATAACCGGGACATATACCATGTATGGGCAACCACCATTGGTTCAGCTGCCTCCATTCTTGTATATAATGCATTTTCGATTGTTCAGCGGGCGATGGGTAAAAACGGACTGGCTAAACTTTTTTTCTCGACGCCGCTCTCGCAGACTGAGCATTTCAATGCTATCAAAGTGACAACCTGAATCCGTACACCTGAAAATCACCCTGTTTAAAATCCAAATCAGCCGATCTTTTAAAACCCATATTCTCGTACATGCGCCAGGCGATCTGCACAGCCATAGTGGTATGAATAATTAACGCCTGATGTCCTTTTTCCCTGGCCCTGCGGACACATTCACCGGCAAGCATTCTGCCTACACCCTCTCCACGGGCAGAAGGATCAACAGCCAGTAATCTGAATCCCGATGAATTTTTTTCTTTGGTAGCCGTTCCACCGGAGCCATAATATATCATGTCATCAAAATATACGAGTGCACCCGCAATTTTATTTTCTTCGGAAACAGCCACGAGCAACGACGTATCCGGCTTGGTGGAGAATGCACCAACATTCGCAAGTGCCCGGAAATAATCCGGCTGTTCATTTTCTTTTGGGAATCCATCCAATTGTGAATAAACAGTTACCATGAGCCGCCCTATTTCCTCAAATTCGGAAGGATCCGCATTTCGTATTGTATAGTTCCGGGTGGCCATTTCATCTAAGTTAATACAGACTATGAATACAAATACGATATGGTCCCCGCTGTCTGCTGGAATTGTTTTTGCACTATTAATGACAATCTTATTTTTCCATCGGTCCATACATAAATGATAATACCAGGATATGGCCGATTCAAAACAGAGAAAATCACTAATTTTATTTTATTATTAAATAATCATGGATACAAACCGGTTATCACCCACGCTTGCAAAAATTCTGAATGAACAAATGACCAATGAAGCGCATAACGCGCAGATTTATCTTTCGTATGCAGCCTGGGCGAGCGAGCAGGGCTACGACGGGATTGCTAATTTCTTATTTCGTCACGAGAATGAGGAACGAAATCATATGATGAAAATCCTGGAATATATTCTGAAACGGGGCGGCAAAGTTGTCGTGTCAGCTATTCCGGACCCGGGCCCAAACCCAAAGAGTGTAAACGATTGTTTTGAAAAAGTTTTTAAATCCGAAGTGGACAACACATCCAATATATACCGGATCGTTGAAATGAGCATGGCGGAAAAAGACTGGGCGACATGGAATTTCATGCAATGGTTTGTAAAGGAACAAACGGAAGAAGAAACCCTGGCCATTGATCTGATGGACAAAATAAAAATCGCCGGAGGCGAAAAAGCATCTGACTCCGCTTTATTTGCACTCAATAAGGAATTGGAAACGAAGCCGGATGAAGCTGTGCTGGCGCAGGATGTAACGGTCGAAAAACCCTGAGACTTCTTCTCACAAGACATTGGCCACTTTTGACTTTTCAGTTGCAGACTGGCTTTATACAATTGAAAATATTCGACTACATAGTCAGATATGATAAACAAGATCACGTTTTATTTCATCTCCGTCATCACATATATTTCCATTTTTTCCTGCCATCAGACCACGCATAATCATGTCCAATCCGGATCTACATTCAACCGGGACAGCCTTGTAAAACATATCATCGTATTGGCTTCAGATTCTTTTCAGGGAAGAAAGCCGTTTACAATGGGTGAAACAAGAACCCTGGATTATTTGCAGAATCAATTTCATTCCCTGGGTCTTGAACCGGGGAATGGAAACAGCTATCTGCAGGATGTACCCATGGTGGAGATCACTCCGATCCCCGACCCGCAAATGAAAGTTGAATATGCCAAAGGCAGTTTTGATCTGAACAGGGCAACCGATTATGTACTATTCACTGAAAATACTGATTCTGTTATTTCCCTCGACAAAAGCGAGCTCATTTTTGCAGGGTATGGCGTCGTGGCCCCTGAATATAACTGGAATGATTACGCAGGAATAAATGTAAAAGGAAAAGTAGTTCTCGTAATGGTGAATGATCCCGGATTCGGAACCAATGATACCAGTTTATTTAAAGGCAAAACAATGACTTATTACGGCAGGTGGACTTATAAATTTGAAGAAGCCGCCCGCCAGGGAGCGAAAGCCTGTCTCATTATCCATAATACGGAGGCTGCTTCTTATCCCTTCAGTGTCGTACAAAATTCATGGGGATCATCCAATCTTTACCTCGATAAAAGAGACAACAAGCAGTATCATTGTGCTTTACTGGGATGGATAAGTGCCGATGCAACAAAGAAATTACTCGCGGCAGCAGGCAGGGACAGTTCATTGCTGATGACAGCCAACAGCCATGGATTCAAAGCCATTTCACTCGGCGAAAAACTTTCCACCAGAGTAAGAGTACACAGCATATATAAGACTTCAAAAAATGTAATTGCAAAAATTACCGGCACCAAAAGACCGGATGAATATATTCTTTATACGGCACATTGGGATCATCTGGGAATTGGAACTCCGGATTCAAAGGGTGATTCAATCTTTAATGGTGCGCTGGATAATGCAAGCGGAACCGCAGCTCTTTTGGAAATGGCCCGGGCCTTTAAAAATCTAGAAGTGAAACCTGAGCGCACTATATTATTCCTTGCCGTGACAGGGGAAGAACAGGGTCTCCTCGGTTCGGAGTATTACGGTCAGCATCCGATTTATCCTCTGAAGA
>DASSGT010000817.1:0-3930 GCA_035693345.1 Puia sp.
CAACGCCTGCAGAGCGCCGGAACCTCCATCAATAGTGGCACTGCCTCCAATACCCAGGATAATTTTTCTCACTCTCCGGTTTAAGGCAGCACGGATCAATTCCCCGCAACCAAAAGATGTTGCATGCAGTGGATCAAGCTCCTTTTGTTTTAAAAGTTTTAATCCGGATATATCCGCCATTTCAATAACCGCCGTTGAGCCATCGTCGATAAAGCCAATGGATGATTTGACTTTTCTTCCCAAAGGATCACTGGCGTATACATCCATAAAAAAACCACCCATACGCTGAACAATCAGGGATGCCGTTCCATCTCCCCCGTCTCCCACAGGAAAAGATTCAAAGCGGCCGGTGAGTCCGCCATCCTGCAATCCCTTGCAAATCGCCTTTGCTGCATCGGAAGCAGTCAGACTATTCTTGAAAGCATTGGGCGCTATGAGTATATGCATAGGCTATTACATGAATAAAGGTAGTGGCTAAGCAAATAAATTTGAATCCTGTAATTTTGATGGAAGAAAACAAAGCAGATTATGATTGCATTCTTAGGGACAGGTCTTTTAGGAGCCAATTTTACCCGTGCACTCCTAAAGAAAGGAGAGAAAGTAAATGTCTGGAACAGAACACCGGATAAAGCGAAAGCACTCGAGGCATATGGAGCCAGGGCTTTTGAACAATTAGCGGAAGCTGTAAAGGGCGCGAACCGTATTCATCTGACGGTCTCAGATGATCAGGCTGTAGATGAAGTATTGGAAAAAGCAGCTGCCGGTTTTGATCCCGGAGTGATCATCATTGATCACACCACCACTTCCTCTCCCGGGGCAGCCAAACGATCAGCATACTGGAAAAAGAAAGGTTTTACATATATACATGCACCAGTTTTTATGGGACCACCTAATGCACTGGATGGGACAGGGATCATGCTGGTGTCTGGCGATCAGCAGGTAGTTAAGATGCTGGAACCTGAATTGTCCCGCATGACCGGGAAATTATGGAACCTGGGAGAACAGCCGGAGAAGGCAGCCTCCATCAAATTACTGGGTAATCTCTTTCATATTTGCCTCACGGGCGGTATTGCAGATATGCTTACACTCGCGGATTCATTAAATATACCTCCCTCAGACATCAGCACGCTTCTGGAAACGCTAAACCCCGGGGTCGTAGCACAGGGCCGCATAAGGAAGATCACCAGTAATACCTTTGATCAGCCCTCCTGGGAATTGAGTATGGCCCGCAAAGACGCAAGACTGATGATCGAACAGACAGATACAACACACAATACACTCATGGTCATTCCGGCTGTTGCTAAAAAAATGGATGCCTGGCTAAAGAAAGGCCATGCAAAGGATGACTGGACAATCATTTCAAGGGATCCGGCATAATTGAACGTAATAACAGGCAGTCACTCTTACTTTTAACGGATATTTAAAATAGCCAATCGGGCTCCCTTTCCATAATCTGGATAACTTCCGGTATAAGATTATATAAAATTTTCCTCCGGGTGCAACATTTATACTAATAGCTGCGTCTCATGGATATGATACAATTTTCTTCAGAAAATCTTTCGGTTTTATTTCTCCGGGGGCAGGAGAACTATTCTTCCAGATCCCCGGTATCAGCCAACGCCCTTCGGGACGACTGCAACAGATACTTCATACGTAAATCGTTATTTAAATCGACTATGAAAGAAATAGCAAGAAACCTTGAAAAGACATTGATGGATTTCTTACACACAGATTTATTGTCGAAAAACTGGACTTATAAAGCAGGGCCCAATAAATGGTCAAAGAAAGAAATAATCGGACATTTGATTGATAGCGCGCAAATAAATCTTCAGCGCTTTGTAAGATCCACTTATTCTGAAAATTTTACGCTGACCTACGATCAGGTTGAATGGGTAGATGCGCAACAATATATTTCTGCAGATATCGAAGAACTACTGGAACTATGGCGCCTGTTGAACAGACAGATCATTCGGGTTTTAGAAAACTATCCCACACACAGATTGCAGATTCAAAGCGATACGGGTAAAACGGCCGTGTGTTTTCATACTGTGGAACACCTTGCTCAGGATTATGTAAATCATCTGAATCATCACCTGAAGGCCATCGAGCTGGTATAAAATTTCCGTCAGCGATAGTAATTGCTGATCCATTCGCTCAGCGCCTGTACAAATGCTGAACTTCCATGTATAACCCATTTGCCCATATAAATGGAAATGGTCATCGTGGGTTTTCCCGCCATTCGCAGAATAAATGTATTTGGCATACCAAACGCAGGTAGTTTACCTGAGGGCGTCAGAGTGCCGGAATATGTCTGACCTTCAGCTTCAAATGAAAATGGTATCGGTCCATTGCTGGTAGTAGGTTTTCTGTAATTTTCTGCCATGATGCAAAAGTAATAATTGCAGAGATTGCAAAGCACCTGCCTGTGTGAAATAAAATTTTATATTCATTCATAAGTAAATAAGGTTTGTTCATCGGTACATATGATCCGTTCGTATTTCTGTTCTATCGGGAGAATTTTGATGTTGATATAGCTGTTAACTTTAGTCAAGTTTAATCAGAACGGCAATGGAGAAATTCGGCAACTTGGGTCGTATATTTTACGGTCTGGCCATTGCGGCGACCGGTATACAGCAATTCTTTTTCAAAGAATTTTTTCACATTTTATTTCCGCCTTTACCTTTTCATGTGCCGAGTCTGATGTACATTGCCTATCTCGTCGCCGCAATATTAATCGTTGCGGGTATCGGTATCGCATTATTTATCCGCGTTAAATTGTTCGGCTACCTGTTGGCGTGTCTGTTTCTTTTCTTTTTTATATTCTGCTATATTCCTTTTGAATTATTCATAAGTCCCTATAGCCCCGTCCATCTCGGTCTATGGATAAATCCGCTGAAAGAATTTGCATATGCAGGGGGCGCGTTTACAATCGCCTATAAAGTGCCGGATGACATGAATGATATGAGCATAAAAACAAAATTCACCCGCTTTCTCCAAAATGTTGCCCCTTATGGTCGCATCATGTTCGCAATCACTATGACCAGTTTTGGGCTGTCTCATTTTTATTATACGAAGACTGTAGAGGATATGGTTCCGGAATGGATCCCGTCTCATCTGTTCTGGACATATTTCGCCGGAGTCGCTTTGATGGGTGCGGGGATTGCCATCATCCTGAACTTTCGCATTCAGTTAATTGGAAACCTGTTAGGTATGATGATCCTTTTATGGTTTATCAGTCTGCATATACCCGGTGCCCTGGCAAATCCTCTGACAAACAATGGTAACGAGGTGACCAGTGCTTTTTCCGCGCTTGCATTCAGCGGAATCGCATTTGTAATAGCGAATGGTATTGGAACCGTAAGAACCACCAGGCTGGCCAAATTGAATATCTTCAATTTTTAATCCGTTCGTACATCGAAAGAACCAGTCATCGTTTCTGCAGGGTAAAATTCCCTGAATTATCTGCGTTTCGTCCTTAGGAAAGTGCCGATCGTAAGTAATTCTGTTTCCTAATTGTTTTTTTCCGATTTTTAATCTGTTTTGAAAAGAATAGGCCTCCATATTATTTTCTGGTTTGTTTACCTTCTGCAGGATATCATGCTCCAGTACACCTGGAATATGAATGATCATTCCCTGGATAACCAGTTTGGGCGTGCGGTTGGAACGGCTTTTATATCGCTTCCGGCAAAATTGCTGATCGTTTACTATTTCGTATACCGGATCATTCCGAAATTCTGGGCTGTCAAAGCGAACAGGTTATTGCTTATTGCAGAAGCATCGGTTGTCCTGATCGCCGCGTTGTTTTTATTTCGTCTGCTGGGAATTTATTTCGTTACTCCCTACATGTACGAGAACCATTTTCCGAGCAACTTCTGGTATATACGTGATATGCTGGTAGCGCTTCTCCAGCTTGGATATGTTACTTCCATT
>DASSGT010000818.1:0-3946 GCA_035693345.1 Puia sp.
TTTGATTTTAAACACCGCCCATGGAAGATTGTCCCTTTCTGAAAAAGAATTTACTGACACCGTTGAAAGAGATGCTCCATCCTTTCGCTGGCAGGGACCGGGAGCCGATTTAATCATGGATGACCTGAAGTCACTGTTTGAGAACAGCCGGGTCATTGAATTTAAAAATTGGTCCGATGTAAAAAATTCGTCTGCCATATGGGACAATCTTCGCCGGGATGTGATCAGGCCTTTGAGCAACCGTGATTTTGATTTTATTTTCTATCTCGGGGATCTGACCGGCAGATTAAAGTTTGAAGTGGATGAATTTCTGGATATCATAGGCGACTTTTCGGTATGCGGCAGGGTAACACTGGTTTTGGAAGAACGGGATGTTGACGGAATACGGGAAATATTTTTTGGAAAAGAAGCAGACTCCGGGAAGTCTGTTTTACCGGGGTTACGGGAGAAGTGCCGTTCTGTTTTCGATTTAATTAATATAGAATATCTGGTAGCGGGTTCTTATTCAGATGCTCATTTCTTTTCGAAACAACAACAATTCGAAATAGAAGGCAAAAGAGGCATTGATCTTCCAAAGATAGAAAGACGGCACTTCATTTCCGGTTATATGCTGGGGTTACTTCTCAGGTTCGACAATTCACATTCCATTACACTGGGTCTTGCGATGGCCGGACTATATTCCGGGATTGCAGATAAACCGGATGGTAAAAGTCTGATTGGTTTTATCGAAAAATGGAGAGGAGAATTAGAGCCGCTTACAATAACGGGGAGTTCTCTGGAAATGGTATGAATCCATTTCAATGTAAGAGTAGTTATGCAATCAATTCACTAAAATTAAAAATGCAATTATGAAAATCGTAATCATCGGTGGCAGCGGACTTATAGGAAGCAAGCTTGCCAAAAAACTTATGCGTACAGGACATGAGGTTATTGCAGCATCTCCCAGTTCAGGGGTAAACACCATTACCGGCGAGGGCCTTAAAGAAGTGATGAATGGTACACAGGTAGTAGTAGATGTAGCCAATTCTCCGTCGTTTGAAGACAAGGCAGTCATGGAATTTTTTCAAACTTCAGGCAAAAATCTGATGGCAGCAGAACTGGCCAGCGGAGTAAAGCATCATGTCGCTTTGTCCATCGTCAATACGGAAAAGCTGCCTGACAGCGGTTACCTGCGTGCGAAAGTTGCACAGGAAACAATCATAAAAAAAAGCGGCATTCCATATACCATTGTGCATTCAACACAGTTCTTCGAATTTGCCAAGGGAATTGCCGATGGTGCTACTACGGGTAATGAAATCCATTTGTCTCCTGCATTATTTCAGCCCATTGCTTCCGATGATGTGGTTGCTGCCTTGGTTAAAGTGGTAACCGGTCCGGCGCTGAATGACACCATTGAAATCGGCGGACCTGAAAAAATCCCCATGGATGAATTTATCCGGATTTATTTACATGACAGGAATGACCACCGTGTAATCGTTCCCGACGTACATGCAAAATATTTTGGAACAGAACTGAATGACCAGTCACTGGTGCCTGCGGACCAATCCAGGCTGGGTACCATTCGTTTTGCAGACTGGGTGAAGGCAGATCTGGAAGGATCGCTGGTAGCAGCTAAATAAGTACACCTTAAAAACAACGATCATGCAAAAGACAATACTCATTACGGGTGCATCATCCGGAATCGGTCACGCAACGGCACATTATTTTGCCGAAAATGGCTGGAACGTGATAGCTACCATGCGTCATCCGGAAAATGAAACAGAACTGACCCTGTTTGACAATATATATGTAACGAGACTTGATGTGCGTGATACTGAAAGCATCCGTCAGGCGATCAGAACAGGCATGAAACAATTTGACAATATTGATGTCGTTCTGAACAATGCTGCTTATGGTGAGTATGGAATATTTGAAGAGGTACCCATGGACCGGATCCGGGCTCAGTTTGAAACGAATGTCTTTGGCGTGATGAACGTGATCAGATCGATCCTTCCATATTTCAGAACTCAGGGCAGCGGAATGATCATCAATATCAGTTCAGCCGGAGGTCGTATTGGTCTGCCGCTGATGTCTGCCTATGCAGCTTCCAAGTTTGCGATAGAGGGATTCTCTGAATCTCTTTCCTATGAGCTGGCTTCGCAAAACATCATGCTGAAAATTATTGAGCCGGGTGGAGTGAATACACCCTTTGTTCAAAAAGTTGCAGATAAACTGGAAAGACTGAAGGAATTCATGTGCTATGATGAGTTTATAAAAAAGGCAACGGATGGTTCGGCCTATATGCTTGATGAGAATATTACTCCGTGGGCGGTCGCAGAAACCATTTATGCAGCGGCTACCGATGGCACCAGCAGATTGCGATATCAATGTATCAATGATTCACCCTGGTGGCTGAATGCCAAATCTCATTTGGGAGACGATGAATACATGGATTATATGGAGGATGTTGTAGGTCTGAAACCATATTGGGATGGACAATTGTCTATGTAAATGATATAAAATTTAATGTATGAACGAATCAAATACTTCAGGGAAGTCAAAATCTGTTTTCCCAAAATCTGAAAAAAAATCCAGGAAAGAGCAGGAGGAATACACACCGGAAATGAAAGATCGTAAACAGCTGCACGATGAAAGTGAGGGCGGCGAATTTCTGGATGATGTGGTGGAATTTGAAGAACCACCGTCTCCGGACAATGAAGAAAATATCCGGGGTTAAATTGGCAACACTATTCTTTAACAATTAAAATTCATGAAATGGAACAGAGCAAGGATGTCCTTGAAAAAGGAGCAGGTGCAAAAAAATCAAATATCGGGCTATCGTCTGACAAACCTGCAGCAGAAAACGATCCCCGTATTTTTACACAGGTAAGAGCATTCCTGAAAGCACTCAATGCGGGAAAGGGAAAGCCCATGGAACAGCTTAGTCCTGCTGACGCCCGTCAGGTATTGGTCGATGCACAAAAATCCGTGACCGTAGATTATTCCGGCATTGAAGAATCTGAAAGAATGATCACACAGGATGGGCTGACGGTAAGAATACATATTGTAAAACCAACCGGAGCCAAAACGGAATCTCCTGTCTTTATGTTTATTCATGGCGGTGGCTGGGTGCTGGGAGATTATCCCACACACCGCAGACTGGTGAGAGATTTAGTAGTCGACAGCGGAGCGGTGGCTGTTTTTCCGGATTATACTCCATCACCCGAAGCGCGCTATCCAACACCAACCAATCAGATATACGCTGCCACAAAATGGGTGTCCCTTCACGGAGATGAAATTGGTGTGAATGGAAAAAACCTCGCCGTTGTAGGTAACAGTGTCGGTGGAAACATGACTGCATCTGTCGTGCTCATGGCAAAACAGAAAAAAGAACCGAAAATAAAACTCCAGATTATGCTGTGGCCGGTAACCGATGCAAATTTTGAAACCGGTTCATACAGAGATCTGGGGGAAGGAAGATTTCTTACAAGAAATATGATGATCTGGTTCTGGGACAACTATCTGCCTGATGTACAAAAACGTAAGGAAATCTTTGCGTCTCCGCTGCAAGCCTCTTTGGATGAACTGTCCGGATTACCACCTGCTCTCATTCAGGTTGCAGAAAATGATGTGCTACGGGACGAAGGAGAAGCATATGCCCGTAAGCTGGATGAAGCCGGCGTATCGGTTACACTGACAAGATATGGCGGATTGATTCATGATTATGGTTTGCTGAATCCCATCGCAAAAGTTCCTGCAGTAAAGACCGCATTGTTGCAGGCTGCAGCCTGTATCCGGAAAACATTGAAGGACTAAGTTGCCTGCGAATTAATCAGAGGATGAAAAATTCTATGTGAAACATCAGTCAGCCTTTGTCATCAGCCTTATAAAGCCTTACAGTAAGTGGTTGCTCATTATTTTCATTGCGATGATTTTCGAAACAGTTATGAGTGTTGCTGCACCCTGG
>DASSGT010000819.1:0-2186 GCA_035693345.1 Puia sp.
TTCCAGAAGAAAACAGAAATCAAAAGTGTCGTCCGCCTACGTGTCGCTTTCAATCAAACTCCATCTTCATCCAACCAACATGTCTTTTTCAATAAAAATTATTTTCAATACAACCGATGCCAGCGGTTATAAACAGGATAAATATCACGATGAGGCGACTTTCGAATTAGACGTGAAAAACTATCTGGTATCAATACCACAGGACAAAATCCAAAATCAGGCACCGACAGTGACTCCCGCATCATTTGTCTCCGGTAATACACAGGTCGACTGGCAGTCTGAACAATATGGCGTCATCAACGTAAAGGGAGGCACGGGATATGTGACATCCGACTCATTGAATTTTAACCAAAGAAATGTGGGTCTTCTAGTTTCTCATTCCAATACGGTTACCCCGACTTTTAAAACTACAGATTTAACTACTGGAAACGTATCGTGGGTCCAGGGAACTTCCGTCCCCGGCTACCCACAGGCAATCGATTTTATCTATAAAGATTCGGTACAGGTGATAGATCCCGAAAAAGGAACCATTCTGGAAGGTCTTATGACTGTTACCATAACGCCCATTCACTGACGCCTGCCTGTATAAAAAATTGTGGACGGATTGATTGGAAAAGTGGAAACAAAAGAAAACAAAAAAGTAGAATGGAGGACAAAGGAAAATGTAGTTTTATAGAATCATTCTAAGCGGAGCCGGTATACTTTAAAATTTGTTTTGATGGCAGAATTAAAAACAAAAAAGACAGAACTCAGTGTTCAGTCCTTTATAAAAAAAATTCCTGAAGAGGGGAAGCGCAAAGACGCCCTGGTCATTCTGGATCTTATGGAAAAAGCGACAAAGGCAAAGGCGGCCATGTGGGGAGCTGCTATCATCGGCTTTGGCGAAAGGAGATTAAAGTATGAAAGTGGCCGGGAACTGGACTGGTTCATCATGGGCTTTTCTCCGCGTAAGCAAAACTTCGCCTTGTATATTTCGCACGCAGTTAAACAGGATACTCTTCTAAAAAAACTGGGGAAATATAAGACGGGCAAAGGCTGTCTGTATATAAATAAACTGGAGGAGGTAAATCTTCCTGTTCTAAAAGAAATAATTACAAACGGACTCGGAGCTTAAGATTTTTATTTATCCGAACAGGGCCCGGTTCGCCTGTTAAAGTAAAAACGTCCGTAGGCTCAGTTTGTAATGGAACTTTGCAAAACCCTACAAGCTGCTTTTCTCGGACGCCCGGTAAATCCTTGGCGAAATACCACCCTAAAGCTAGATATACAAAGCCGAAAATAAAATAAGCAAAAACACCTAGGTCGTCAGATGAGTTTACGCACTAAATATATAACCACACCCATATCCATGCAGGATTGGTAAGCATCTTTTAATCGTGCATATCGACTATAACCCTCCGGGGTATGCGGAGCCGCGGGAAAGCGGCCTTTTTTATTTGGATAATTCCCATTTTATCCAATAATCTCCACAATAAAATTTGTTATTCAGAGTTTCAAAAAAGAGGTGGATAAAAAAGGAGTAATAAAATGTCCTGCTTTGAAAACCCTTGTCTATTTTAGCGGCTCAAAGCAGATTAGCATGTATAGTCCAGAGTATCAGATATGTAACAAATACATAAACGCAACCATATGAAAAACCAAATTCACAAATCCCTGCTACAGGGAGTCAAGGACCTGCATATTAAAATCCTGCAATCGAATAATCTGCCTGAAATCGGCAATTACTTACAGGAAATTCTGGACAAAGTAATACCGGTACCGGCCGCTTCCAACAAGAAAATAATGACTCCTGATATGAAGGGTTTGAGTAAGTCCCGGATTATCAATATGATGAAGAGCGATATCCAGTCCATTGTGGATGGAACATACAACCGGGCTGAAATAGCTAAATACAAAGCTTCGCTCAGTATTGCCTGGTTAAAAAGATTGTTTACTGAATCGACTGCCCATTCTGAGCCCAACGCCTAAAGCTTAAAGCTCAAAGCCCTCAAGCCTCCTACCTCTTAACCCTCCTGCCATAAGCCCTGGCCTTAAGCTTTATGCTTTAAGCCTTCTGCCTAAAAAGGCTATCTTGTTCCCTTACGGAATGGAATCGATCAAGTATTTCAAACCGGCAGGATATATGGATGACAAATTTGAAGAACTGATCGATACCTATATTCAAAACCGAATCGGAATCAGCAATC
>DASSGT010000820.1:0-20604 GCA_035693345.1 Puia sp.
GGATGCCACAACTTCCGTCACGATGGTATCGGGCCTAACCTTTCAGGTATAACGGAATCCGATTCGGTCGGCTGGATCAAGGATTTTATCCATAGTCCAAAAGCGATGATCGATTCGGGCGGTGAACGTACAAAAAAACTCCTGGCAGATTATCATACAGTCATGCCTTCGTTCACACAACTAAAGGATGAAGAACTCGACCATTTGATCGCCTTTCTCCACACTCAGAAAGCGAAACAAAAACCAAAAGACGATCCCAACGCGATCAAAAATCCGATCCCTGAGAAAATACCCGCCTCAGATATTCAGGTTGATCTGGAATTGTTTGCACAAATACCGCCGAGCAGTGATAAAGAACCCCTGACCCGCATCAGCAAAATGGATAAGGAGAAAACATTGAAGAGCTGGTTCATCCTGGATCAGCGGGGAAAATTATATAAGCTGATAAATAAAAAAGCGGAAACCTGGCTGGACATTTCGAAGTGGAAACCGGCATTTATAAATCAACCCGGTCTCGCTACCGGTTTCGGTTCATTTGCTTTTCACCCCGATTACGCAAAAAACGGTATTCTATATACAACACACACTGAAGCAGCACATTCGAAAAAAGCTGACTTCGCTATACCCGATTCCATTAAACAAACCCTGCAATGGGTGCTTTGTGAATGGAAAGCAACAGATCCAGAAGCCGATACTTTCAAAGGAACCTGCCGCGAATTGATGCGGATCGATATGGTTTCCGGCATTCACGGGGTCCAGGAAATTATATTTAATCCGCGGGCAAAACCAGGCGACGGGGATTATGGTCAATTATATATTGGTGTGGGCGATGGCGGATGTACCGAAAATGGTTATGCATTTCTAACCCATCATCCGGATAAAATCTGGGGAACCATTCTACGAATCGATCCAAAAGGAACAAACAGCCGGAATGGTCAATATGGAATACCGGAACAAAATCCATTCGCTCAGGCGAAGGATTCAGCAACAGTCCGTGAGATCTATGCAGACGGATTCAGAAATCCCAATCGTATCACCTGGACAAACAAGGGCATTATGATCGCAACCAATATTGGTCAGGCAAGTATAGAAGCCATTGATATAATCCTCAAAGGACATGATTATGGCTGGCCCAATCGGGAGGGAAAGTTTCTGATGTATCCGGATTCTGATATAAACAAAATTTATCCCCTGCCTGCAAACGATAGTGTTTCCCATTATACATATCCCGTGGCTGCTTTTGACCACGACGAAGGCAATGCCATCGCTGGCGGATTTGCTTACGAAGGCCGTTTGATCCCTGCCTTCCGGGGCAAATACCTGTTTGGGGACATTCCAACCGGAAGATTATTTTATATCAGTCTCGCCGATTTGAACCCATCAAAAATGACGCAGGTCAGGGAATGGTTTGTTGCACAAAACGGGCAGCGATTAACCCTGCGAAGTCTGTGCGGGCAAAACCGCGTAGATCTCCGGTTTGCACAGGATGAGCAGGGTGAAATGTTTATATTCACAAAACCGGACGGAAAAATATATCGTATGGCAAAACGCTCAATGGTTCCCGACGTCCATACAACGACAAAATGAAATAACTGATCACCTTCCATGTTAAAAACAATTCAATGGGCATTGGTCCTGTTATCAGGCGTCTCTTTCTATCTTGGTTTCAGCCTGAATGGAAATTTCGGCTGGCTGATATGGATCGCCCCTATTCCAATATTATATATTTCACTTACAGTAAAACCAGGTCAGGCATTCGTAACTGCCTTTCTAGCTTATCTGATCGGAAGGATGAGCTGGTTTTCTTATCTGAAAAGCGTGATGCCGGTAGTGCCCGCCATCCTTTTTACCATTCTGCTTCCATTGATTTTCGCTCTGATCATTTTGGCAACGAGGAAAATAATTTTGAAATCCCAACACTGGTTTTCGGTATTTGCCTACCCTGTACTTTTCACCGCTTTTGAATACATCGTATTTATCTTTTCGCGTGACGGAACGGCGGCCAGCATCGGGTATACCCAAAGCAATTACCTTTTCCTGATACAGATCGCTTCTCTTACCGGATTGCTGGGAATCAGTTTCCTGATCAGTTTTATTCCCTCTTCTATTGCGCTTGCTTATTACTTTAGGAAATCAAAGAAAACCGTATTCACTTTGGTCTTTCTCCTTATCCTGTTGCTGGGAGATAGTATCATCTTTAGCCTGATCAGGTTGGGAAAACCGACCGAAGGCAGGACGTTCAACATCGGAATGGTTGCCCTGGACGAAGGAACTTACAAGGGTATTTATGGAAAGGATCCCGCCGTAAAATTAAAAGTAGCAGAATTATATCTGAATGAGGTTTCCAAGCTGGCGGATATGGGCGCGGAAATTATATTGATCCCGGAAAAAGTCATTTTTGTAAATGATTCATCCATTAAACAAATACTGAATAAATTCTCAGAACTCGCATTCAACAGGAAGATTGAAATCATCATTGGCGGGTCCAAAGAGGAACATGATAAGCTGTTTAATAATGCCTGGGTTATTTCAAACAATGGAAAATTGATGGCCGACTATCAAAAGGTAAATCTCTTTGAAGGAGAAGTGCTGGATGGATACAAAACCGGAAACCGCATCGCGATTTTTCATCCGGATTCTTTCAATGAAGGAGTAGCCGTTTGTAAGGATATGGACTTTCAGCAATTCATTTTGGGATACAGTAAACAAAGTCCGGCTGTTCTGTGGGTGCCCGCATGGGATTTCGTTACCGACGGATTCCTGCATTCCAGGATGGCCATCATGCGCAGTGTGGAAGGCGGATTTTCCATGGTCAGGAATGCAAGGCAAGGCAGACTGACGATCAGCGACAGGCGCGGAATAGTATTATATGAAGCCAACAGTGAAAACGGATCTTACACAGTCCTGCTTGGAAAGATATCCGTTAAACCGCATCCTACCCTGTATGCCCGGGCGGGTGACTGGTTCGGAACCATCAACCTCTTCGCAGCCATAGGATTTATCATTTTTCTCCTGAAAGGAAAAAAACGCCAGCCGGCTTAGGGAAATTATTTTACCCGCATATAGGTCTCAATATTCAACCTGTTCACTTTTAAAGAATCAATTTTTTCTATGCCGGTCTGTGTCATCATATCATTCCGAAACGCCACAGTGAACACAAAATCATGACCCTCCCAGGCCCTGTCGCTGCAAAATTGTAAATGTTCAGTGTACATGCTATCTGATAATGTATAGGTTCCTGCACCTGAAGAATAAAAAGCTGCAGTATCTTTTCCTTTACTCAGGTCATGTCCCACAAAAGAAAAATGGGTGCCATTGATGACCTTTAAGAACTTCTTGTCCTTTGTGTAATCGGTAGTTGTGGTATCCTTACCCTGTATCGTTGTTCCGGTGACCAGCTCCCAGGTTCCGATCATCGGGTTGTCAGGAGCCCCTGCTTTGTTCTTTTCCTGATTCATCTCACATGCCGGAAGACTTAACAGAATGAGTGCTGCAAACGTTAGAAGTTTCATTGGTTGATTTATTTGTTGGGAAGTTAAACATTTCCTTTAAAAACCCCGTCATCATTCTATTTCTTACATTTAGTAAGGTAATAGACAGTATGCAAACCCGAATCCTTAAAATAATTTTATACCTGATTTTTCAGGTGACATCGGTATGCTGTGACAGTCAAAATTTTAACCCCTACTATAATTTCAAACAGCTTAACGTTCAAAATGGCCTGGTCCAAAATATTGTTTATCATTTCCTGCAGGACAGCCGGGGGTATATCTGGCTGGGCACGCGAAACGGCATAACATTATTTGATGGCATTCGCTCTATAAAATTTCAGCATTCGGACAATGACAAAAACTCACTGACAGGGAATTTTATTACGCGAATCCTGGAAGACTTCCAACACACGGTCTGGATTGGAAATAATACAGGCATAGACCGGTTTAATCAGGCGGACAATAGTTTCACCCATTTTGGAATCCCTTCTACTGACGGGCATAAAGAAAATACATATTGCGTATTACTTGGATTCGCCAATGCCCATGACCTCTGGTTTATAGATGTCAATACCAAAGCAATCAGGATTTTTAATACGGATACCAAAACATTCCGGTTTGTTATTTCAACAGACGCGGTGGACGGCGTGATGTATTCCGATCCTGCAAGGGGCATCGTGCACATATGGAGTTACTTAAGTATGAGTACCACTCATTTTGTTTTTAAAACGGATTCACTGATCAGCCGGCAATCTTACTTCGATGGTGACAAAAAATCAGGACTACCCTCCCTTTTGATTTTCCATGTTCATTTCCAAAATGACTCCGTCGCATGGCTGTCGACTGCGCGGGGACTGATTGATCTGAATCCAAAAACCGGGAAGTATACCCTCTATAACAATCTGAATAATGAACCGGTTAACGAAATAAGATTTATTTCTGAATCTCCTAACGGACTGCTTTGGATCGGAACGGGCAATGCAGGTATTTACACATTTGATCCGCGTCAGAAAAAATTTGTCGATCACTTCAGGAATGAAACGCTGGATCCATTCAGTATCTGCAGTGATAACATCATATCCATATATTTTGACCGGGTGGGAAATGTATGGTGCGGGAGTTATGGAAAAGGCGTCAGTTACGCGCATGTTGAAAATAATTTTTTCTCCAAACACCTTTCCAAATCGGAAATGGATCACTGGAAAAAAGAAAATAATATATCCTGGCTGGGGCCGGATCTCCAGGGAAACACATGGTGTATGATACAGGATGTCGGAGGTTTCTGGCGCCTGGATTCATCTTTGAAACCGACGGCTTACCGCCAACCATTACTTGGTAATGGAAAACCATTTATTGCAGCTGTTTATCATATGCTTTTTGAAGGGAAATCATTGGCATGGTGCACTACAGACCGTGGATTGTTTCTATATAATACGGTAACCAACCGGATCAGACAGGTCGAATATCCACGTTTATCCAGTACCCTGTTCGGGAGCTACTGGTCCAAAGAGATCATCCGTTTAAAGGATAGTTCGATATTATTTTCAACTTTCGGTGGACTTTACCACATCACGATGAATAATGGAATTGAAACCATTCAGCCTTTTTCTGCCTTTTCTCATTATCCTGTCAAGTCATTTGATATGTTATATGAAGATAGTGGCCGGCAGATTTATGTAAAAGACATTGAAGACAGCCTATACATTATTTCTCCGCCGAAAAACGGTAGTGACTACGAAATAAAAAAAAGGCTTGCATTTCCTCCGGAAATATTTCAATTTCAGGAAACAGGTCCGTTTATTTATCTGGCAACGAACGGAGGTTTGTTTTTGTTAGATAAGAATAATCTGACGATGGAAAAATCTCCCGTCAATCGTTTGCTTCCATTCACAAGCATCAAAAATTTACTGGTGGAAGGAAATAATATCTGGCTATTTGGTGAAAAAGGCCTCTACCTCTACCATACGACGAACCAAACCGGTCGCTTGTTTTCCATTGAAGACGGTCTGCCAGACAATGAATTTAAGGAATACACCTCCTTATATACCCGTTCCGGAAATTGTATCGTCGGAACCAATAATGGCATTCTGTCATTTTACCCTGAAACATTAAAGGATGAGGTCTATCCACCGAGGGCACAATTGATCAATATGTATGTGAATGATTCCTCAACTGGTTTTATCGCCAATCCGCAGGAGTGTTCAAAAGTGATTCTGGAACATGATCAGAATACATTTTCTTTTGATTATTCATGTATCAGCTTTCAGCATGTACAGGAATCTGCATATGAATATAAATTGGATGGTTTTGATGAGAACTGGATACGGGGAGGAAATACAAATTATACGCGCTATAGCAGGATTGGACCCGGCAATTACACTTTCCGCATTCGGACCATTGATGCCAAAGGCAAAATCAGTCCTTATATGAAGACCCTCTCGATCCAGATAAAAAAGGCGTTTTGGCAAACAACAATTTTCAGAATAATCATGATAGCCATTGCCGGGCTGCTGATCTGGCTGTTTGTAAAATGGTACTTAAATATCCGGATCCGGAAACAACAGGTGGAATTTGAAAAATTGCAGGCAATCGAAAAAGAAAGAACAAGAATAGCAACAGACATGCATGACGACCTGGGAGCGGGTCTTTCAAGGATCAAGTTCCTGAGTGAAACAATCGAAATGAAAAAGCAGCTGGAACAGCCTATCGAATCAGATGTCAGCAGCATAGGAAATTATGCCAACGAGATGATCGGGAAGATGGGCGAGATTGTCTGGGCCCTGAATGAAAAAAATGATTCGCTCAGCGATCTTTTATCCTATACACGCGCTTATGCAGTGGAATATCTTCTGAATAATGGAATAAATTGCCAGGTAAATGCACCGGCTGTCTTTCCCTCCATCTTTGTAAGCGGTGAATTCCGCCGTAATATTTATCTCACGATCAAAGAAGCCCTCCATAATATTGTGAAGCACGCGAATGCCATGCATGTAGTCGTCAGTATAGAAATTGATCATATTCTGCGGATCAGGATCCATGACGACGGTGGAGGATTTGACAGAAGAAATATTCGTCCTTTCAGCAATGGATTAAATAATATGCAAAAACGGATGAAAGATATATCGGGCCGGCTCGAGATCTTCCATGATCAGGGAACGGTTATTATTTTAACAGCGCCTCTTCAGATATAACTTTCATTCTATTGCCGGGCTCTGGTAATAAAACTAATTTCAATCATTCAATGCCTATCACGCTGGCCATAGTAGAAGACCTCGATGAAGTGAGGGAAGGACTAACAAACTTCCTGGCATTAGATCCTGAATTCAGGGTACTGGACACTTATAAAACAGGTGAAGAAGCTTCGGTAGATATTCCGGTGCTACAACCGGATATTGTTATCATGGATATAAACCTTCCTGGTATGAGTGGTATCGACTGCGTTCGTATTTCAAAGAAATCAGGTATCCCCACGCAGTTTATGATGTTTACCGTGTATGAAAATGACGAAAAAGTTTTTGAGGCCTTAAAAGCGGGTGCTTCCGGATATCTTTTAAAAAATACAAGCCTGAGTCAAATTGTCGAAGCATTGAAAGAGCTTCATAATGGAGGATCTCCGATGAGTTCCAATATTGCGCGCAAACTGGTCAATAATTTCCAGGAAAAAGCACTGTCAGAAACGTCTCCCGAAACAAAGGTTCTGTCTGTTCGTGAAAACGAGACCCTGCATCTTCTTTCCCAGGGTCTTTTATACAAGGAAATCGCTGAGCAATTAGGTATTTCGACAAGCACCGTGCGCCAGCATATCCACCGGATATATGAAAAGCTTCATGTTCAAAACAGAACAGAAGCGATCAATAAGGCCTATAAAAAGCATTAGCAATCTGCACCCTTTGTCATTTTTAGTAAATCCTACACTTTGTAACTTTTGTTCTATTGCTCGTCAATATTGGTTTATATACCTTTTAAGAAATTTTGTATGAAACAGTTTTATTGCCTGTTACTGATACTTCTCCCGGTCTGTGCATTTAGCCAGCAGGATAGTGTCACCGCTGCCAGCACCAAACAAAAGACAGAGCAAAAGCCCCACCATTCCCTCGGACTGGGTATTAAAGCAGGATTGAATTTTACCAATATAACCAGTGCCTCTTCAATCAGCAACAGCAGCGAAACCGGATACCAGGTCGGTTTATTCCTGGATCCCAGCTCTAACTCTATTCTAGGCTCACGAACTGAATTGCTCTATTCTCATCAGGCTTACAATTTTGCAACCGGAACCACTACCGGAACTAACTACCTGGATTATATTATGCTGGCTCAGCTGATGGCCATTAATATCACTCATTTTGTTCAGATACAAATCGGCACTCAGATTGGATATCTCCTGAGTGCAAAAAGCGACAGCAATAAAGTATCTACGGGATATGCACAGGCAGATGCTGCGTTGGATTACTATAATCGCATAGACTTTGGGTTTAGTGGCGGTTTGGAAGTACGACCATTCATGGGAATCATCGTCGGCGCCAGATATAATTTCAGCATCACCAATCTCTATAAGATACCCGATGTAAACAACACATCTCAAACACCACCGTCCTTTATACCCTCGACCAGTGATCTCAATTTTAAAAATAATCTTGTACAGGTTTATGTTGGTTACAGGTTTTAACCCCTCCCCCTGGCCTTAATTTTAATCCAAACCATTACCCTTATCCCAGGCCTGAAAGAGATTTCTTTCAGGCCTTTCTTATTATGTCGAACCGTCAACCGTCAACTGTCAACCGCCCCCGCATGTGCGGGGCCAACCGTCAGCTTGGAATCATTTTCCTTTCTCGTTAATTTTAAATCGTATTGACCGCACAATGATTATCATAAAACGTGTTACAGAATTTAGCGAACTCGAGGGAATCAGGAAACTTCAGGAGGATAATCTGAAGAAAAATCTGCCGGAGGATGAAGCGGAAACTGAAGGTTTTGTCACAGCAGAGTATTCCATTGAATTCTTGAATACTCTTCACGAAGCCGGTCCTTCCATTATTGCAAAAGAAGATGACAATGTAGTAGGATATGCGCTGGTTGCCGCCAAATCAGTCCGGTATCAGCATCACCTATTATCCGATTTATTCAACTGCATAGACACACTTACTTATCGAGGGCGCCTTTTGAAAAACGTCAGGTATGTCGTCGTCGGACAACTTTGTGTCGCAAAAAACTTCCGGGGTCTGGGTCTTGTCCAGCAGATGTACCAGTATTTTAAAAAATCACTCTCCGGTGAATATGACTGTTGCATCACCGATGTAGCTGAAAATAATCCAAGGTCATTAAAAGTTCATCTCAAAACCGGATTCCAGGTTATTCAACGTTTTACATATGCCGGTTCAAATTGGGATATCGTTTTATGGGATTGGGAATCAGAACTGGAAATAAATAAATGAACTGGTTGCATTCTGACTCAGCATGATCAACAGGATCATAAGTGACCAGGTAATTCCCAATAACCACCATGGCATTTTACCCGCAACTTTTAATACCATCGTATTCCTCATCAGCCAGTGAGAGATCACCAGTGCAATGGTAATGATGATTACTTTGGAAATATCCAGATAGCTCAATACAGCAGTTCCCTTGGGAAGATTTGTAAACATCGCACGTAATATTTGCCAGGCCGAACTAAAATCCGGCGATCTGAAAAATACCCAGGTTACGTTGACAAGGAAAAAGGTTCCAAGGGCCAATATAAAATTGGTGAGATTTTTTGGATGATTTTTTTCAGGTGGGAATGAACCTTCGACCGGCCTTTTCATTGTTGGTCCAAAGGACGCTTTAACAAGCTGTTCTTCTGTGGCTACAAACATCGGGATACCCTTCGATCTGTTTCGCAGGTCACGAAAGGCTTTTTCAACCCATAAATAAAATCCATGGAGTGCTCCCCATACTACAAAAGTCCAGTTTGCACCATGCCATAGGCCGCCAAGTAACATCGTAACCATCAGATTGAAATAAGTTCTGTATTTCCCCATTCTGTTCCCTCCGAGAGGTATATACAAATAATCCCTCAGCCATGACGACAAAGTAATATGCCACCGACGCCAGAAGTCAGTAAAACCTACAGCCGCATAGGGGAAAAGAAAATTCTGTGGTAAAGTAAATCCGAGACATAAAGCGGCACCGATGGCACAGGAAGAATAACCTGCAAAATCGAAGAATATCTGTCCCGAAAAAGCAAGAACGCCCATCCATGCATCAATTGTTTTCAAAGGGTCATGTGTACCAAACACCGTATTGGCAGCTCCGGATAACATGCCATCCGCTAAAAACACTTTCATAAACAACCCGAGTGAAAGCAGGAACAGCCCCTGCATCATCTGCTGGCTGTTTGCTTTACGTGGCGTAAGGAACTGCGGAACCAGCTGAGGCGGACGAACGATCGGACCAGCCACCAGATGAGGAAAAAATGTTACGAACAAAGAAAAATCGAGCAGTGTTCTCACAGGCTTGCTTTCCTTTCTGTACATATCAATCGTGTAACATAATGTGGTGAAAGTATAGAAAGAGATCCCTGCGGGCAATATAATATTCGGTTTTGCCGGATGAAAATTTGCACCCAGCGCATTGACCAGGTGGGTGAAATTTTCCAGAATAAATCCCCCGTATTTGAAATAGCAAAGCATGCCCAGGTTTCCAATCAGACTGATGACCAGCAATAATTTCTTCTTATGTTTATTTTCCTGGGTATATAGCGCACGGCCTACGAAAAAGTCTACGAGCGTCGAAAGCCATAATAATAGAATAAACGGCGGATTCCAGGCGGCATAAAAAACATAACTGGCCAGCAGAAGGTTGATTTTTTTTGTCTTCCAGGAAAATGGAAGATTGTGCAAAATCAGGACGATGGCGAAAAAAACCAGGAATGTGTATGAATTAAAAAGCATTGTCGGGATATTAAGGGTTATAAAACATTTTTTTTTATTCGTCTAATGGTTAAAAGTCCATCCTTTTTCATCTTTGAGAATTTTGATCAGTTCCTTTGTGAATACAACCGCCTGCTCAGGACTCAGATGCGATGATTCGGGACATTCAAATTGCGCAATCGCGGGATAATCTTTATAATAAATTCCCTTACATCCTGTGGCTGCTAACAATTTCTCCCAGTAAACATTTCTCGGATAAAATTTCTGTTCGTCTGCCCAAACCTGCCCGCTGCTGGGCGTTCGGACAAATAAAACTTCACCGCCCCTGTTTTGAATCTTGTCCACATCTGTTTTGATTAGCTGAATAACCGAATCCAGTTTCTTACCGGTTATGGGAGGATCGGGGTTCATTTTTTCAAAAAAAGCCCATATACCCTTCACCCGGTTTTGCAGACTCGTATCGACAACAAACTTTGGAGTCATATAGGATTGTCTTTCCAGCGTAGTACGGTCAAATTCAGGAGGGAAAATAACATCCGGGAAAACCCCGGGTCTTTGCGGCAGGTGTAAAAGAGGCAGCATGGCGTTGAAAGAATAATTGTCCTGATCCAGAAATGCAAATGACGATTCAAGTACGCGGTCAATTTGGAAGCTGGCCCTTTGGGTCGGAGTAATATGATGATAATATTCAACCCGCTTACCCGGACCTTCATCGTCAAATGAAGAGGCTGTTAGAAATATTTCTTCCGTAACGTCGATGATTAGTTTGCCTTTAAATAATGAATCGTTCGCCAGGTCACGCAGAACAGGCGCGGGGCTGCTGCCAACACAAGCCAGTTGCACGGCATGATTACCGGTTAACAGCTCCCAGGTGGGAATGTCGAGATCAAATTTAATCCGGGAAGATCCAATAAACACCGTGGCGCGGTCTTTTGGCTCATAAACTTTTGCCCTTATATATGCCCACAATGCCCGATTGTCATCAAATGAAATATCCATCCCCACACGACGCAGATGGATTTCCCAGGATACTGCAGCAACAATGCAAATGCCGATCGCCAGTAGCCCGGCTTTTATATAATTTGATGACTCCATATGACTATTGCGAACTTGAAATATTTTTTGACGGCCATTCCTTTTCCTGCATTTCCTGAATGAGTGCTTTTGTATAAACAACCGCATCTGACGGTTTCAAATGAGACCACTCCACACAATGAAGATTTGCAGTCGCCGTATAATCGGCATAATAAATTCCTTTGCATCCGGTCATTGCCAGCAACCGGTCCCAATAGGCAGCTTTTGGATAATACTTCGTTTCCCTTATAATGTACATCCCATCCGAAGGCGTACGAACGAAAAGAACCTGTCCGCCCCTTGCCTTTATTTTATCAACATCCGCTTTTACAGAATTGAATATGGAATCTGTTCCCCCTGCAGACAGCGGAACAAATGGCCGGCTCATACCATAGGCCCAGACTCCTTTTACCGCATTTTGCTGGTTTGTGTCTGCGACAAATTCGGGAGTCATAATACTCTGCCGGTCATAATCAGCCAGCGTAAATCCAATTGGGAAATATATACCCGGAAAAACGTCGGGTCGTGGAGGAATGGGCAAATTGTCCATCATTGCATTTATGGAAAAATTGTCCTGGTCGAGGAAGAAAAACTGGGACTCCAGCACATGGTTTACTTCAAAGCTGAAACGCTGGGTGGGCGTACGATGATGAAAATATGCGATCTTTTTATCGGTGGCGCCATTGTAAACTCCGAAATTGGAAAAAAATAAACCTTCTGTAACATCAACGACCAGGTTGCCCTTAAAGTCCGGATCATCGGCCAGATCCTTCAACACCGCCCTGGGACTGCTTCCCACGTTTGCGAGTTGAATGGCATCTTTTCCGGTTAACGTGCGCCAGGTCGGGATATCCAGATCGTATTTGATTCTGGACGAACCGATAAAGACAGTGGCCTTGTCACCCGGTTGATAAACCCTGGCTCTTTTATCGGCCCACAATGCTTCATTATCATCATAAGCAAGCTGTTTAACCGAATGTCTTAAATGAATTTCCCATGAAAGGATTGCAATAAAGGAAAGAGACAGGGCCAGCGCGCCTGCGCGAAGTAAGTTCGGATGCATGGACCAGGGTTAAGAAAATGAAAACAATATATTGTCGAAAAGGAAAATCGATCGTGAAGGGTACAGTGCTCAGGAAAAAATCACTGTCACGATAATCTGATGGCGATCCTGAAGTTTGGTGAAAATAGGTAAAATTCAGATCTGCCAAAACGAATATTTTGTAACTGGTCGTCAGGCCATGCGATGCACCTCAAAGAAAGAGATTAAAAAGTTGAAAATCACTTTCTTTTATACAGTGGTTTTGCCGGAATCATTTTCTAACTGGTGGCTCAGCTGGCCCGCTTTTCCTGAAGCAGCATTTTAACCGCGTGATCAAAAGAGCCCGCGCGTATTACTTCCCCGGCATTTACAAAATAAATCTCGTCTGCATTTTGAATTGTATTTAAACGATGAGCTATGATGACCCGTGTTGTTTGCTGCGGTAATTTATTGAGAATATCCTCCAGTATTTTTTCGGTTATCGTATCAATATTGGCTGTTGCTTCATCCAGGATGAGCAGATCCGGATTCCGCAACACTGCACGCATAAACGCAATCAGCTGTTTTTGACCCAGACTGATACTTTCGCCACCAGAGCTCACTTTTGTATCCAGTCCGTTTTCAAAGATTTCCAGCAGTCTTTGCAGGTTGGCGTTCCGGATGACTTCTTCCAGCTGTTCATTTGAAAAATCAGTCAGATTTTCATTGCCATATAAAATGTTGTCCCGAACAGTTCCGGTAAATAAAAAAGGTTCCTGTAGAATAAATCCAATCTTCCGGGTACGTTCCCCGAGTTCATAAGACCGGATATCCTTACCATCCAGCAATACCGTTCCGGACACCGGATCGTATAATCTCGCCAGCAGCGAAGCGGTGGTTGTTTTGCCTCCCCCCGTTGGTCCCACCAACGCATATGTTTTACCGGGCTCGAGTGCAAAATTTATATTGTGCAGAATCTCTTCTCCTTTTTCATACCCAAAATGCACATTCCTGAACTCCAGAAGAGCGTTCGTTTTTTCCTGACGGATATCCGGAAGCACCGGCAGGTTTGATTCCATGTTTAAAATATGCGATATCCTGTCCGATCCGGCCATCGCCACCTGGAAATTTGTCCATAGTACGGCCAACTGCCTTAACGGATTATAAAAGTTTGTGGAATAGGCAAGATAACTAACCAGCAAGCCTATTGAAAAACGACCGGTTGATATCAGGTAGATGCCGACGGTCAGTACGATTAGCTGTCCGGTACTTGCAAAAAAACCATACACAGGTGTAAATGCGCTGTTTGAGATACCCGCCGCCTTTGCAGCCACATAATTTTTTTCATTGGATTCTTCAAATCGCTTTCTGAAATAGTCCCTCCGGTTAAATGCGATGATCACTTTAAAATTATTCAGACTCTCCTGAATCTCTGAGCTCAGTCCGCCCGTCGTTTTCATGCTATCGGCGTTTTTCTTTTTTACCCATTTCGATGTGGACTTCGTAAAAATTAAGATCAGCAATCCGGGCACCAATGTTGCGACACCCAACCGGAAATTTATGGCCAGTAAGAAGATCCCTGCACCGATCATAGTCATCATGGTGCCGATAAACTGCATCAGCGACTGGGAAAAGAACTGGTTTATTTTATCTGTGTCGTTGTTGATCCTGGATATCAGATCACCGGCCTTATTCTGATTAAAAAATGCAACCGGCAGTTCCTGGAGTTTATTAAAAACCGCATTGCGGAGTTTAAACAGCATACGCTGTCCAACACCGCCCATCATCCGGGTTTGTGTATAACTGGCGGCGAATGCGATCAGTGCCATGATGATCAACAGACCGGTATTTATCAGAACCCCGTGATAATCCTTGTGCATAATATATTTGTCGATGGTCCGACCGATAATATATGGATTCAGCAGGTTCATCGCAGAATTTGTAAGAATGGCTAAAAGAGCGAGTATCAGATTCCTCCTTTCATCTTTAATGAGGAGCAACAGCTTCCCCAGTATCGTCAATGTTGACGCCCGCTGCTGATGCGCGGTCAGATCATCGAGGTTGTAGTTCATTGGTGCTTTGTTGGGAGTTATAGATCTGAACATATTCAGGACTTGTCGCCAAAAGCTCCGGATGCGTACCCGTCGCCACCAGTTCGCCTTCCATCAGCAACATGACCTTGTCGTAATTTTCAATCGATGCAATTTTCTGGGTTACAGAAATCAAAGTAATACCAGGATAATTTCTTCTGACGTTTCTTAATATTTTCTTTTCCGTGTTGCTATCCACCCGGGCAGTAAAATCATCCAGCAAAAGTATTTTCGGATTCACTGCCAGGGCTCTGGCCAGCATAATGCGTTGTTTTTGTCCGCCGGAAAGATTGCTGCCCCTCTCTGATAAAATGCTGCTCAGCCCTTCGGGCAGGGATTGAATGAACTCTGTCAATTCAGCCGTTGCGATGGCTTTAGCCAGGGACTCATCTGTTACCAGGTTGCTGAACGCAATATTCTCCCGAATACTCATATTGAAAATGATACTATCCTGCAAAACGAATGCAACATGACTATAGAAATTTTCTTTTGCAAAGTCATTTATATCTTTTCCGTCGAATTCAATCGTTCCTTGATTTTGTTTTAGCAAACCCGTCAGCAAATAAAGTAATTGCGTCTTGCCCGCCGCAGTGGGTCCGATGATGGCTGTTTCTGAACCACTTTCCACATCAAAACTGACATCTCTTAATACGGGCTTCTGACCATATAAAACGGATACATTCCTGAGTGAAATATTTCCCTGCGGGGGAACGGTAATCGTACCCGTCTCCCTGTATTCCTGAATCCCCAGCACCGCGCTGAGCCGGTGATAACTGGCTGTTGATTGTGCGATGATGTTGCTCATGAATCCGATCATGATGATCGGAAAAATCAGGAGAGAAAGATAACTGTTGAAGGCCGCAAATTCTCCGAGCGTCATTTTATCGATGATTACAAAATGACCGCCCAGCGCAAGAATCGTAATGCCCCCCAGGGTTGCTGTGAATATGATGATCGGAATCAGCCAGGCAAACAACCGGAGAATACTCAATCCAAGGCTTTTTGCTTCTGTATTAGCCACCAGGAATTTCTCGTATTCAGGTTGCTGAGCATTGATCACACGAATGAGCGCCGCACCCAGTATACTTTCATTTATCACTTTATTCAACCGGTCGATCACTTCCCTTCCTTTGATGAAAATAGGCCGGACTCTTTTTGATACATAAAAAAATACAAAGCTGATAATGGGAATAATGACAACAATGGCCGATGCCAGCTTCCAGTTTATCGAGAATAACATGATACAGGCTCCAATAATTATAATCAGTGAAGAGGCGACCGTCACAATGGCCTGTGAAATAAATGTCTTTACCGAATCTACATCAGCCGTCAGATTGGTTAGTAATTTCGACGGATTGACCTGTTCTATATAATCGTAACTCTGAGCGGAGATCTTTGAGGCCAGTTGCCCACGCAAATCCCTGGCTACCCTTTCCGACGTATTCGTCTGGATAATACTCTGACAGAACGTAAAAAAAAATATGACGAAGGCCGCCGATAAAAATTTTACAAGCAAAGGCTGCAATACATAGTGAGATGGAAATGAATCAATACCACTGGCAATGATCTTCGGCAATATCAGATTGATCCCATTGCTCAGCAGGGCAAAAAATATAAGTAGAAAAATCATTCCCCGGTAGGGCTTTAGCAATTTGGAAATACCAGGGGGGTTTTTCTTTGCATTTCCCGGAGGGACGGATTTATTTCCCATGAAGCCCTTCTTTATTTGAAATGCAAAACTAAGATCGTATGCTGATCCGGGACAATTATTTATTAAAAAAAATAACAAACATCTGTGACCATTTGTCTGTTATCCGTACAGTATCGGGCTTTCAAGATGGATCCTATGAAACAAATATCGCATCCATTTTTGCGATGCTCTGTTCCAGACCCATCTGTGCAAATTTTGCCATCTGACCCATATCTGCAAATTCTGTCACAGTCATTTCCGTTTTCCCTTTTTCCAGTTCTTTAAATGTTACGAGGGTGCGGATATCCTGCGGGAAATCGGGAGGCATACCCAATGCGACCGGATTCATTTTATTACCCGATGCATCCGCCAGGTTCTGTATAAATTCAATTTTTTTCATGAGAATGATTTCTTTGTAGAACCAGATACTGTAATGTTCTTTCCCTCCGTCAAACGCCTCAGGACCCTTCATGCTGACTATGGATTTGCCGCCCACACGGAAATCAATTTTTGCGGTCGGGCAGGTAAAGATATCCGGACCCCACCAGCGTTTGACCAGTTCAGGATCTGTCCATGTTTTCCATACCAGTTCAACAGGTGCATTAAAAACGCGTGTTACTGTAATGTATTTTTCCATGTATGTTGGTTTTGATTTTGAAAATGCATTTGAATTTTTCCACCGGCCCAGGCACTGGGTAGTGCGAGCAGGATGAGTGTTACAGGATACCAGTGTGGGGGCTTATCCCACATAATGATCAGGCCAATAATGGTCAAAACAAATCCGATGATTCCACCGATCATGGCATGCCTCATGGGCCTGTCGGGCGCCAATTTTGCTGTGACAAAGGATCCGGTGATATTATAAATCGTGCGGTAGATGATGACAATGACGATAAACCAAACTGGATTGTCATTGAAATGCTCTGTATTCATGATTCCCGTTTTTGCCAGGATGACATCAGTAATTATAGACAGGAAAAAAACCAGAACAAATCCAGCAAGGATTGCACCGACGCTTTTTAAAGTTTTCATGTTATCTGTTTTTATTCAAACCATGTTGTTTTTTGTTGCGCTTTTTATTTCCTGCTTGTAATTCATTCAGCAGGCCATCCATTTTATCCAGCCTTTTATTCCATAACACCCTGTATTTTTCAACCCATTCAGATACTTCGTGCAGTTTTTTAAATTGCGCTTCGCAATACCTTTCCCTTCCCTGTTGCCTGATAACCAGCAGACCGCATTCCGTCAGAATTTTAATGTGCAGCGATATGGCCTGCCGGCTCACATCAAAATTCTCCGCAATTGAATTTAAGTTCAACGACTTGTGGGCCACCAAATCAATAATCTCCCGCCTGGTAGGGTCGGCGATGGCCTGAAAAACATCTCTCCTGATTTCCATAGGCTTTATTTGAACGTGTGCCGCATATGCGCAAGCATCTGCTTGCAAATATTTGCGCAAGCATTTGCTTGCGCAAATTTATTTTTAAAGATCAGCAATGTGTAACAGGTGGGCTTATTTATTATTCTTTTTCAACCGTTGTGCCTGGCGGGCTTAATGGTCATCTTCTTTTAACAACTCCCGTATGGCTTCACTCATTTTCCCCACATTCTCTTTATTTGTAAAATCATAAAATCCCCTGATCTGCCTTTTCTTATCCAATAAAGCCACATACTGGGTATGAATAAAATTCGAATTGGATGAATCCTCCACCGCGAGTAAATAATCTTTACTGGCACTCTGGTACAGAGAATCCTTACTACCGGTTAAAAATTGCCATCCGGGAGACTCCGCATGAAATCGCCCCGAATATTTCTTCAAAACAGCAACCGAATCCCTTTCCGGATCCACCGTATGTGACAAAATCATGAAGCCGGGATTCGCTTTGAATTTTTCATACACATCCGTCAGGTTGGCATTCATAACCGGACAAATGGAAGGGCAGGAGGTAAAAAAATATTCCACGACCGTTACTTTATTCCGGACTGATTTTTCGGTCACACGCAATCCATCCTGGTTTATAAATGAAAAAGCGCCAGCCACATGACCCGGTTCACCCAATATTGGTAGTGTTGTTTTATGACCGAATGAAACGGACATAAAATAAATTAAACCCAGTATCAGTATGGCCATCATGGAGAACGCCGCGATTTTTGTTGATGTCGGCGTTTTCGATTTCTGTTTTTTTGTCATTTGCTTATTGTTTTGAAAATCTATTTTTAATCATAGCTCCAATATATTTTCCCATAACTGATTAGAAGAAAACCGCGAATACCAGTTTTGCAAAAAAGGGTGTACCGGCAGTAAAATTCACATCGTTTACGGGAGCAGGTTCATTTCTCAGTCTTGATTCTACTGCAAATTGTTCCTCACGCCATTCCGTGTTAAAAAGATTCTGAATCTCTATACCGAACTCAAATTTCTTCTTTGTATAAAAAGCAGTCAGGTCGGTTACAAAATATCCTTTGGCAGTGATTGAATTGTCTTCATTGGCCGGACGATCTTTCATATAGCGGTAACTAAGCGCTCCATTAATGCCATTCCTGAATTTGTAATTTAATCCACCTGCGCTGGATAAAGGAACGGCGAGGGGAATATAATTTTCGCCCTTGGGCGCCTGAATATCCCGGGCATTTGAATAATTGATATCCATGAATGCATACAACCATGAATTAAACTGATAACGAACGGACAAGTCTATGCCTTCCCTCCTGGTTTTATCACTGGGCTCAAGTGTTCCTTCATCCCCGTTATAGATAAATTCCTGATCCAGATGCAGCCACCATACGGCAGCATTTATAAATAAACGGTCGGCTGGTTTCCAATTGACGCCAAAATCCACCCCATAGGCCGCCGGTAATATTTCCCGGCCCTGGTTTCCAACGACAACCTTGGCGTCGTTGGAATGAAATCCTTTACCGGTTTTCACATATAACTGAATTTCCTGATTAGCCGTATATTCAATATTCAGCTTGGGACTGAATATAATTTTGCTCCTGGATGGCATCATGGGATTCAACAGGTCATCATACTGAAAGTAGAGATAGTCCATTCTCAAGCCTCCATTCACCAACCATTTTCCTGCACGAAGGTTTTCATCCAGGTAGCCGTTGTATACATTTTCACCGATATTTCCCAACTGTAAATTCTCCAACACATTGAATTGGTCATCTATATGGGAGAGTTCACTATGATGAATTTTATTGATTTGAAACCCGAGTCCAAAGGAAGAACTCAGGTCAATATTGTTTTCAAAATATAAGTGATTTGAAATTTTTCCATTGTACCCGAACAGGTTCCTGGATTCCTGCTGCCTGTGGCGGTCGCCGTTTACACTATCCTCAGCAAAAAAAGTATCGTTGTAACGATGACTGAAATCATACCATGAATAATAAAACTGGTTTTGCATATACCAGCTGTCAGACAATGAAGAACTCAGTCTCGCAATAATATTACTTCTGCTGGTCTTCCCACCCTGCAGGCTATCGAGATATCCGAATCTGCCAATGAAATTTTCGTCTACTACGCGTTCCGGTATTTCTCCCGAAGAACGCCACTGGCTGCTGAATGTGGACATCGTAAGCGTCAGCCTTTCTTTTGGAGAAATATTTACATTGTATTTTCCAAACAGATTCAGACGGTTGAAATGTTGCGGCCAGTCAAATGGACCATTGGTATAAGCGGCTTCACCGGCGATATAAGCCGACTCTCCCCGCCGTTTTGCTTTTTCACTCAGGAGATCGATCATAGCCAGGACCCGGCCGGTTTTGAACTGACCCGCTTCCAGCTTGACGGTGCTTTTATCCAAAACATCCGCTGTATGAAATGCAACATAACCGGCCGTAGTGAAATCTCCATGATCCGCATAGTAAGGCCCCTTTCCAAATTCATAGCTGGTGACAAGCTCGGGTATTAAAAAATGCAGGTCAGAAAATCCCTGTCCGTGGGCATGGGATACCAGGTTCACCGGCATATCATCTACAGATACATTGACATCGGTTCCGTGATCTGCATCGAATCCGCGGAGGAAGATATGTTCGGCAACTCCACCCCCATGATGTTGTCCCAAAAAAAGTCCGGGTACCAGGCGCATCAGATCCTGTGCGGAGTTAACCGGACGGATATGCAGATCGATCGCGCTGAGCGTATGGAAACTTGCATTGTTTGACTGGGGTGTGATCGTAACAGATTCCAGATCGACCGGACCTCTGTCCAGCTGGACAATCCATGGATTTGTGATCGCAGAAACCGCAACCGACTTTGCCTGGTATCCGATGATTGAAATCTGCAGTGAGTCAGTGGGTCTATTCAGGGATAGCCGAAAATATCCGT
>DASSGT010000821.1:0-2471 GCA_035693345.1 Puia sp.
AGGGGTCAATCTTTGTATTCTTTGTTATCTAAGTAATAATGCTGTTTATGCAACGCTTGCCTAAAAATATAAAACAACAAATTTCAAAACCATAGCTGGATGGGTTTTATGTAATATTTGCCATCAATTTAATAAACTGCAAAGGAGCTAATGTATTATTTCCCAATTCCCTTTTAATTCACATGTAAAAATCACAATTATGGATCTCAAGCATTACGTTGCAACAACAAGACCGGTAAAACTTGTAAAAGTTTCAGGACAACCTGATCAATACTGGTATGAACATGATGAAAACAATTCTGCAGATGTTGCAACATCTTACTTCAGATGCGGTCAATATGTTGATAATAGTGGAGAAGTGGAGCCTCCTTTTTTCTTCAACCCGCGGAATGAAGACGTTGATTATATAATTAGTCCGGGGGGAATTACACCGGCTCAATTAAAATCCAATGGGGGATCAAAAGAAATGTTTGATATGCTTTTTAATGAACTAGAGCAAGGCAAAAAGGACCTTCTCCTATTCATGTTTGGTTATCATAATCCATTGACAAAGGAATTTGATCATGTACATAGGATCCATGAGAATTTTATAGAACATGGAAACACAAACATTGGCAGGTTATTAATGCTTACCTGGCCGTCGCAGGGATTTGGAGAATACAACAAAGAACTTGGTGGAAACCATGGAGAGCCGGTTAAAAATGGCATAGATATTAATAGTGATGTTGCAGTAACTGGGAAACTGCTAGCAATTTTCCTGTCAAAACTCAGAAATTATATGACTAATCGATATGCTACCATGCCAGCAGGTAGGTATCAACCGAAATTGCATTTTATTGTTCAGTCAATGGCTAATCAGATATGGAACATTACGCTGGAACATCTTATCAATAACAATATAAAATCAGCATTGAACGGAATGTTTGAAAAATTGATGCTTACATCTCCTGACATTCAGGATAATATCTTCCAGGAAAGTTCTGCTTATAAGCAATCAACTGATCTCGCTAATAATGCATTTGTGGTTTATAGTAAACAAGATACCATCTTACAGGCTGCTGACGTGTTTCATCATATAAGCGAACACTCTCGTCTAGGCCTCATTGGTCCCCAGCCCTTGAGTTCAATTCCATTGAACACAAATTTGCTTGAGGTTACACAAGGTCATCGCAGTTTTAGTCCTATAGATTACAACCACCGGTATTTTGAATATCATCCAGCAGTTATAAATTTTTATGCTCAGGTATTTAATGGAATGACACTTCCAAAAATCAACTATGTTTTTGCAAGATGAAAACAGAGCTATTTCATGAATTCACGAAAAGTCGTTTACAGGCTATTGGGAAATGATATGAAAACTGAAAAGCAGGGTATTTGACTCTCTCATTATCCTGTTCAGGATAGCTGCTTTGCAAAAAATGGTGAGGAGATTCTATTTATTGTGTATATTGAAATTTAATGATCTTGGCAAACCAAGTAATAGTTGCTGAATTATTATCTAGTAAATTACAAATGTGGTGAACTCTTTGCTTTGAGTGAAAAAATGTATAGTAAATTTATCAAGACTTTTGGGAAAGACGTTTTCTGTCTTAGATATTTGTTATGTTTATATAACATAGTATAAAATTCAAATAAAAACGAATAAAGGATAATTAAAGGTTATCGATGCAATCTGTATACGAGCTTAAGAAGTACAAAAACTCGCGCGACCCTGAACTGGTTAAGGCATTAAAACTGTATTCTCAGAATATTGAACCGGCTCTCAGAACTGATACAAAAGAGATCATGCACTGGCTCGATAAATACAATAAGACTTTTGAAGATTCATTCTATATTCTTGGTTTTTACCTGAATGAAATGTTAATTGGTTTTTCTGAGGTGGCACATTTTGTAGAGGAAAAAGTGATCATAGTTGATTATTTGGTTATTGATAAACTATACCGCGGGAACAATACTTTTCATGAATTTATGGAGCAGATACGCGGGTTATTAGCAGAAGAAAATCTGGAATATAATTATGTAGTTGCTGAGGTTGGTTGTTTTTATGAAAAAACAGAGCCTCCGGAGAATGCAAGACATCTTATACGGTTACTTAAGATGTCACATTTTGGAGTTGTGAAATGCAATTATTATGCACCAAGACTTGGCATCAATAATCATGAAAGCGAAATGCGTGCTATTATGATGATCTATTCAGCCAATGAAACGAAGCAAATTAAAAAAGAAACTTTTTTTCAAATCGTAAATGCGATCTACTATAAATATTACCAGCGGTGGTATAATGAATTTTTAGGTGAACAGGATAAAATAAAATATAGTAGGAGCCTCCATGAACTCGTTTCCAGAATGGAAAAGGAATTGATGAGTAAAAAATTTATTGAGATCAACGGAATGTCCAATCTTTTTCCACTTCAAAGTGAATCTGGAAATAAAAATAAGGTCTCTAAAGTCGTCAAAGTTGTAACTGCTGT
>DASSGT010000822.1:0-6934 GCA_035693345.1 Puia sp.
GCTAAAATATGGAATAAAAATAAAATTTACAGCTATTGTAATACCCGCTCCAATGAGCGTTATATATGCACCGGCTGTCGTCTTTCGGGATAAGCGGTACCAGATACTCAGGTTGATATAGATTCCCAGAAACATATTGGCGAGCAATAGAATCGGAACCACTTTCAATCCGACCCACATTTTCTTATCCTGAATAAAATATTTCCAGATATCAAGATATAGGGATACTAACAGGAACATCCCGCAAATGGTGATCACAAAAAATTTCATTACCCGGGCATATACTTTAGGCGCATTTGCTTCTGTCGACTGTTTGAAGAAAAAAGGTTCGGCACCCATACGGAATGCCTGCACGAAGAGAGTGATTAAAATAGACAATTTATAACAGGCGCTGTAAATACCTACCTCAAAAGTGGCTGCATCGCCTTTCAGGGGCGACCAGCGTTGGAGCATAACCCGGTCGAAAGTTTCATTGATCATGCCCGCAAAACCCGCAATCGTCAGCGGGAGAGCATAAACCCAGACTTCTCTCCAAAGCTTCAGATTAATTCTCAGGCGGGCGGATACCAGCTCTTTCCAAAGGGCAATCAGTTGAAAGAAGGATTGTGCAATATTGGCAATGAGTACATATCCCACCCCAAAGCTGGGGAAATATACCAGTCGCAGGATGCTGTTCGGGTTATTTTTGATAAAATGAGGACATACGGTAAGGAAAAAGTAAATCACCGCCATGTTAATCAGGATACCTGAAATTCTGATGGCAGCAAACTTTTGAGGCCGGTTTTCGTTTCTAAGTTTTGCAAAAGGAAGAGCTGAAATGGCATCCAGTCCAATAATCACACCGGCCAGCGTAACATATTCCGGGTGGTTATTCAGACCTATAAAGCCGGCGATTGCGTTATTAAAAAAGATAGTAAGACCGACGATAAATGTAGTGCTGATAAGCAGGGAGGTAGTCAGGGTATTATATACATCTTCCCTGAATTCACTTCTCTGGATAAATCGGAAATAAGCGGTCTCAAAAGCAAAGAGTATCAGGGTATTCAGAAATGGGATCAGTGCATATATCAGGCTCATCTTGCCATATTCCACAGTTCCCGCAAATTTGAGAGTCAAATAAGGAGTCAGCAAATAGTACAGAAAACGGGCGAAGATCGAACTCGCACCGTACCATATCGTTTGACCCGCTAATTTTTTGATACTGGACAATAAGGAAATTTAGACGCAAAAATAACGTAGCTCACTGACTTTCAGCCAGAACGCCAATTCATTTTATATATTGCCATCTAATTCTTTACTTGGGCTATGAAGTATGCGATTCCGGGTTTATTGATCTTCTTTCTGTTTTCTTTCTCGGCATCCCGGGCACAGCTGACGAAACCCACTGTTGAGACGGCCTATACGATTACCCGGATGGCGGAGATCTACCATGTGCAGCCCAGACCGGTTGACAAGTCTTTTTCTGCAGATCTTTATATTCAGATGGTCCGCGCACTGGATCAGGATAAAATTTATTTCAGTGCAGAGGATCTTCAGCAGCTGGACATCTGGCAGTATACTTTGAACAACCAGCTTTTAAATAAAAAAGAAGATTTTCTGAAACTGCTTATAAATATTTACACCAGAAAAATCAACCAGACAGATTCGATCATCGACTTATTATCAAAGTCGAAGTTCGACCTTAACCTGGCTGAAACATATTCAGTAACGGAGGACACCAGTTTTTCGCCCAATGATACCCAGAGAAAAACTAAAATTTACAAACTCATCAAGCGCAATATCATCGAAACCATTGTAGATATCTATGATGAAGATTCCACAAAAAAAAATATTTCTGCCGACATCCTCGAGGCATCTGCCCGAAAGAAAGTGTGCCATGCTTTTAAGAGAGATATACAGCGTACTCGTCAATCGAAAGACGGGCTGCAGGGGTTTGTCTGCAATGCATGGTGTGAATCGGTAGCTTCCTGTTATGATCCGCACACTGAATTCTTTTCTCCCGGCAAAAAAGATGAATTCCAGGGTGAACTGGGAGACAAACAATTACAATTCGGATTTACGTTGGGGGAGGGGAAAGACGCTACGGAAATCACACGTTTGAAGCCCGGCAGCCCGGCTTATAAAAGCGGTCTGATACACGAGGGTGATCAGATTCTTGCCCTGCAATGGGATGATAATGAAGAGGTAGACGTTTCAGATGCAACTACAGATGAGGTAAATGTTTTTATTTCCGGCGAACACGGAAAAAACCTTACGCTTACCCTTAAAAAATCGGATGGAACGACCAGAAAGGTAACATTGCAAAGAGAGAAGGCTGCACTCGATGACGATAATAGTAAAGTGCGCAGTTTCATTCTGAAAGGGGATCACCGTGTAGGATTTATTTCACTGCCGGCGTTTTACACCGATTGGAACGGAGAAGAAGGGGGAAATAATGGTTGCGCGGACGATGTGGCCAAGGAGATCATAAAACTTAAAAAGGAGAATATTGAAGGACTTATTCTTGACCTGCGATATAATGGCGGAGGGTCCATGCTGGAAGCAATTGCTCTGGCAGGTATTTTTATTGATGCGGGACCGGTCGGAATGACCCGTGATAAAGAAGGTAAGATATACACCATGAAAGATGTGAACAGGGGATCCGTTTATGATGGGCCATTGATACTTCTTATCAACGGATTTACAGCTTCTGCCTCTGAAATGCTTGCTGGTACATTACAGGACTATCACCGCGCTTTGATTGTCGGATCTCCGAGTTTTGGAAAAGCAACAGCCCAGGTTGTACTGCCCCTGGACACACTTTTTGATGAAAAACATATGGACAGGATGAAAACGGCTGACAATTTCATAAAGATCACTGTCGACCGTCTTTTTCGGGTAAATGGAACCAGTGCCCAACAGATTGGAGTTGTACCTGATATATTTCTACCGGATTATACCGAGACCCAGTCGGAGAGAGAGAAATCCCTGCCTTTTTCTTTGGCCAATACCACCATTGAGAGCAATAAATATTATCGTCCATACCCGCCGATTTCCATGGATCCTTTAAAATCTTTTTCAAAGGCTTTTACAGATACCAGCCAGTTATTTATTTCGTTTAATAATTATCTGGATCTACTGCTCAGGGCGCAGGTTGCCCGGGATCAGGTTCTTTCTTTTAATAAAATGATGGATGAAAGAAAACGGTTGAATAAAAGCCTTGTGGACGGGGAACGGTCAATCAATAAATTAAAACCACCCTATGAAATAGAATGGAACCAATATGAAAAAATCAGGATGCAGGCAGACGCGGATCTTCGAAAATCGAATGCCGCGTTAACACAGGTTCTTACCCGTGATACCGGAATTTTACTGGGATATGAAATATCTTTTAGAATGAAATAGTCCTACAGTAAACGGTCAGCGTCTAATGAATATGAAAACCCAAAACCAAATCAATACTATGCTTCGCCCTTTTTACTTTTTACTAATCATTTTTTTCTTTTCTACACGAGTTCACGCCCAGATGATCGAAAATGCCGGTGATTATATGTCGGCAATGTCTAACGCCCAAACAGAAATGGATCAGAAATATATGGCTTATGTGAGCGCTTCGGCTCATAGCCGTCGCGCCAAAAAAATAGAGAAACTTCGCGTCGCCGCTCTGGAGAGTATTAATAATTCAAAGTATAAAACCATAGATCTGCCGAAGTATAAAGGCGATAATTCCCTGCGGCAGGCCAGTATCGATTATATCCAGTTTTGCTATCGTATTTTCAGTGAAGACTATTCTAAAATCGTAAATATGGAAGAAATCGCAGAACAGTCTGTCGACCAGATGCAGGCATTTCTTCTATTGGAAGAAAAAGCGAGCCAGAAACTTCAGGAGGCCTCTGAAAACCTCGCAAAGGCAGAAAAGGAATTTGCAGCGAAATACGGAGTAACGCTGGTAGATTCTAAAAATGAATTGACGGATAAAATGGGACTGGCTGGAAAAGTGAATAACTATTGCGACCGGCTTTATATCATATTCTTCAAGTGTAATTGGGAGGACGGCCAGTTGTTTAACGCCCTCAATGCACATAAACTGAACGATGCCGAGCAAGCCAGGAATTCAATGATTGCGTTTGCGAAGGAAGGGCTGGATGAATTGAAAACAGACAGTGTAAGAACTTTCCAGGGAAACCCGGTATTGGCAGTTGCCTGCCGCGAGGCACTTCAATTCTATAATTCCATGGCGCAAAACGATATACCAAAACTGACGGATTTTTATTTGAAGCAGGAGAATTTTGCAAAAATTAAACAATCCATGGAGGCCAAGGGAGGTAATAAGACTAAAGAAGATGTTGACCAGTATAATAAAGCAGTGAAGGATATTAATGCCAGTGTAAATAATTTTAACCAGCTTAATCAGGATCTGAATAAACGCCGTCAGGAAGCTGTCGAGAATTGGGAAAAGGCGGAGAAGGAATTTCGGGACGAGCTGATTCCCTACTATAAGTAGGGTGGAAGACTGAAAGACTGAAAGACTGGAAGACTGAAAGTCTGGAAGTCTAGGTTTTTTCGTGAGGCTATTGAACTTCCATGCTTCCAGTCTTCCATACTTCCATACTAGTGTAAGTGTACCGGTGCTTTAGTGCGAACACCCAAATTCGGATCTGCATATAGCGGGTTTCTAATAAAGATGCTGTCCGTAAGGGTTTCTAAAAAATAAATAAGATAGAAACGGTCATCGGAAGAAATGGAGATACCTTTCCTCAATCCGCTATCCAGGGTTTGACTCTGAATAATTCCGGAGTTATAGTGTTCCAGGACTTCGCTGATCGTTACAAACCGGCCATCATGACCATAAGGAAAAGTCAGAAAAACATTTCGCAGGCTGGGGACCTGAAATTTAATCGAATCCTGTTCTCTTCCGGTAATACGCATGCGCCCAAAGTCTTTTAAAGTGCTATCAACCGACAGGCCGGTGTTTCGATAACTAAAATCTGTAAACAGTGGCTCCTGATGGCAACGGCTACATTTCTGCTGAAAAATTTCATACCCTTTCTGCTCATATTGGTTGAAATGCGTTTCGCCTCTTTTCATCTGATCATATCTGGAATCTGCAGAAACAAGTGAAGCTGTAAACTGCGCGAGCGCTTTTAATATTCTTTGCGAATTAATACCAGGTGACCCGAATACCCGGTTAAATAAAGCAGGATATGTTTTATCCTTTTTCATCTTACTGATTACATGATTCAGGTCTTCTGCCATTTCATGCGGATCCATCAATGGCGCCAGTGGCTGTACTTCAATATGATTGACACCACCATCCCAGTTTAAATCTTTTTTCCAGGCTAGATTAAAAAGCCCGGGTGCGTTACGGAAACTGAACTGGTCATTGAATCCATGGCTCAGCCTGTGTTCATAGGTGGCGAACGCTGCGAATTGCTGATGACAGGATGAACAGGGAAAATTTCCATCCCTGGAAAGCAAGCCATCATAGAATAATTTTCTTCCGAGTTCAAAACCCTCCTTTGTTCGGGGATTATTCTGAAATCGATATACCGGTGATGGAAATCCTTTAGGAATAAGAAAGGGGAAGGGGATATTTATCCATAGTATGCACGAAAAGCCAATAAACGTTATAACAGCGAGTGATTTCATGGATTCGGAGAAATCGTTAGACCGGTAAACGTTCCGATGAAATTTTCAGAAATCTTTCGTGCGAGTTCCCCGGGTTTCATACAACTTGGAACTTCCCCGATATGAATGGGAGTTGGGCCGTCAAATAAATAATCCAGATCCATTCCGATTTCTATCATGATTTTTTTTTCCTTTGATATCAGGAAAGTCTGGTCGTTCGTGCTATACAATTTGATTTGCCAAACCGTATTATAATTGTCACGGTAACCGCCGATATGGTATTCGAAAATATGGGCTGGCTGTGTTGAAAGTGGCGAACTACCCTCTATCTTAAAATTGATATAGCCACTGCTCCATGTCCAGAACATGCCTTTGGCCGGATCCAGCGCACCAGATTGTGCACCCCGGTTTTGGTCTGCGGAATCAATTCCCATTTGAAACTGTATCCCGTTGTAAATGATCCCGGCAGTTACAGGCAGTTCAATACGAGTCGTCGCTGAATCAGAAAAATCGATCAGATGATAACGGGAGGGTATTTTGGATTTGAAATTTGCGTCGGTATAAACGGGCGCGAGCTTACCTGCATAAAAACGGAAACGGGTAATTTCAAATGTTTCACCAAAAGGATTTTGATATTTCCTATTTAGCTCCAGCGGTACCCCGTGCACATATGCACGAAATTGAATGGTCAGCGTTGAATCCATTTCTTTTTTTTGGAATGAACCCAACACAACAAGCAGGAATAAAGAATAGGAAAACCCCTTTATCCTTCGCAGCATATGATAAGGCATTTTCCAAATTATAAAAAGCATTCCTTTAATCAAAGCGGTTGATTTTTTTTCTTGCGTCCTTTATTTGTGCGCGTTTCAGTTTGGATTCCTTTTTTTTCAGTTTCGAAGAAAAACTGGGTTTGGTTGCCTTTCTGGGTTTGGGCCTGATCAGAGCGCGTTCCAGCATGGCCTGCATTTTTTCAATCACTTCCTGCTTATTCTCTAACTGGGAACGGTGCGTTTGCGATTTTACAAGCAGAAATCCCTCACTATTTATTTTCGATTCTAATTTTTGCTCGAGCAGATCCTTCTGGGCATCGTTAAACAGGGCTGAATGGCGGATATCGAAATAACCAATTACCATGGACTCGACTTTGTTTACATTTTGCCCACCCTTACCACCGCTGCGTGCTGTGCGAAAACTTATTTCCCCGGAAACATCTAACTTCATTTCGTAAAAGTAATTTGATTAATTCGAAACTGATGCGGGCAGTTGTTCAAAGGGTAAAACGTGCCAGTGTAAGCATCGGCGGCTCAGTTCATTCATCAATCGGAAC
>DASSGT010000823.1:0-4696 GCA_035693345.1 Puia sp.
TCTCCCCCCACATACGTCCAGGCAAGGCCTACGGCGACCCCCGGCATATTGGCTACTTTATAAATATCATTGCTGTACCTGGGTTTTCCCAATACTTTTTCAATATCTTTTTCTGTAACCGAAGCCTTGAGTTTTGATTTAAAAGCAAATTCTTTTGCTTCATACCGCATGATGGATGCCAGCTGTCTGTCGAGTTCCCTGACACCACTTTCACGGGTATAATCTGAAATGATCTTAACCAGGTTTTTATCTGACAGTCTTAAATTTTGCCCTTTAAGGCCATGGGCCTCCTGCTGTTTTGGAATCAGATGACGTTTCGCAATCTCTACCTTTTCTTCCACTGCGTATCCGCTCAGATCGATGATTTCAATACGGTCCCTCAGCGCCGGCTGGATATGGCTGATGTCGTTGGCTGTTGCAACAAATAAAACACGGCTGAGATCATATTCCTGTTCCAGATAGTTATCATAAAACGTGTTGTTCTGTTCCGGATCCAGCACTTCCAGTAATGCTGAAGTCGGGTCGCCTCTGAAATCAGTTCCAACCTTGTCAATTTCATCCAGGATCATCACCGGGTTGGAAGATTTTGCTTTCTTCAGAGATTGTAAGATCCTTCCAGGCATCGCACCGATATAGGTTTTACGATGACCGCGAATTTCGCTTTCATCATGCAGGCCGCCCAGACTGATACGCACATATTTTCTTCCGATGGCAGCCGCAATACTTTTTCCAAGAGAGGTTTTTCCAATTCCCGGAGGTCCGACAAAACAAAGAATCGGGCTCTTCATATCTCCTTTCAATTTCAGAACGGCGAGATATTCGAGAATTCTTTCCTTTACTTTCTTCATTCCATAGTGATCCTGGTCAAGCACTTTGGAGGCTTTTTTTAAATCATACTGATCGTCGGTATATTCATTCCAGGGAAGATCGAGCATCAGGTCCAGGTGATTGTACACTATGGAATAATCGGGCGTGCTGGGATGCATCCGCTCTAGTTTCTCGATTCCCTTTTTAAAAATGTCTTTGGCAGATTGCGGCCATTTTTTTGATTCCGCTTTTTTCTGCATATCGCGCAATTCCCGCTCATTGCTATCGCCGCCGAGCTCATCTTTGATACTCTTAAGCTGCTGCTGAAGAAAATAATCGCGTTGCTGCTTATCGAGTTCGGTTTTCGTTTTGTTGGTCAGTTTATTTTTCAGCTCTGCAAATTGCAGTTCGCGTTGCAAAAGCTGCATCAACAGGTCCGCTCTGGACCGGATATGATCTGTTGCCAGCAATTCCTGTTTTTCAGTCAGTTCAGAATTCAGGTTGCTGGAAATAAAATGAATGAGGAAGGACGGGTTTTCAATATTTTTCAGAATAATCGACGCCTCCGTGGGAATATTCGGTGACAACTGGATAATCTGGGCAGCCAGATCCTTGATATTTGAGACATATGCCTCAAAATCCTGATCCTTGGGTGCCTCTTCTTCCTGTAATAAAAGCACCTGCGCCTTGAAATAAGGATCATCAGTCGTGATGGAACCTACCCTGAATCTTCTTTTACCCTGAAGAATAACGGTCGTACCGCCATCCGGCATTTTGATCACTTTTATGATCCTTGCAATGGTCCCGACATCTACCAGTTCTTTCATACTGGGATCTTCCACGCTACTGTCTCTTTGTGCCAAAACGCCAATCAATTTGTCAGTCTTGTAAGCGTCATGGACAGCCTTAATGCTTTTATCGCGACCTACAGTAATAGGTAAAACAACCCCCGGGAACAGCACAGTATTGCGCAGGGGAAGGATCGGAATTTCTTTAGGAATCTCAGTATCTGCGAGGTTATCGTGTTCTGTTTCATTTATCGGGATAATGGGCATGAAATCCATTTCCTGCTCGCTGCGTTGAAAAAAGAGTCTTTCGTTCATACGTTCAAAAGGGTGACAAAATAACACCTCTTTTGGTATTATCCTATCTTTTTATGGTTGAACCCTTTATGTTCAAGTTTAAGGCCAAACTCAAAAGCGTAAAGCCTAAGGTGTAAGGCTTAAAGCGGTTCAATTGATAAGGATCAAGAACCATGAGTTTACAGTTTGCAAAAAATAAAGGGAAGATTTGCATCTTCCCTTAAATGAATTATTTCCTTATCGAATGAGTGGCTTTACGCTTTACGCTTTGCGCCTTAAGCTTAGAAGATTCTCAGTCCCACATAAAGCTGAATGGTGCGTGATTTCCAGGAATCAACACTCTTGATCGAACTGATATTCGCCACATTGGTAAACCCATAAACATAACGGGCACCTGCTTTAAAACCACCAAGATTAAGCTGGGCACCTACAACCATTGAGAAGTCACCGGTTTTAAATGCGTTACCAGCATTGGTCGTGATATTGTCGCTGGTATTCATAAGTATGCCAAATTGCGGGCCCGCCTGTAGGCTTAAGACCGGTAGCGGAAGTTTGTATGTCAGCAAAATCGGGATACTGAGATAATTCAGTTTCACATTGCGGCTATTGATGCCTTCTTCATACACATCATCGAAGTTGCTGGCGGTCTGAGTGCTTGTCTGGCTAAACAATAATTCAGGCTGGATGCCCCAATGACTGGTAAAATTCACTTCTGCAAAAGCACCGGCCATAAAATTCCATTGAAATCCTTCATCAAATGACCGTCCGGTCATTTGCGAAATATTGGTCCCTGCCTTAATCCCCAGATGGAACCCCTGGGCTTTAATGTTGGAAACGGAGATGAAAAGAACGGCGATGGTAAGAAAACTTAATTTCTTCATGGGTGAGCGTTTTTTTGGTTGAGTTTCATATTTCCGGAACGTGAAATTCGCTGTTTTGGTGGTTCGTTCATTTACTTTAACAGCTTATTAATGTTAAAGAAAAAACTATACCAGCTCTATCAAAGTGATTTCGGGAAGTATGCCAACCCGTCCGGGATATCCGATGAAACCAAATCCGCGGTTGACGTATAATTTCTGTTTCCCTGATTCATATAATCCGGCCCATTCATCATAAACATATTTTACAGGGCTCCATCTGAATCCCGGAATTTCTATTCCGAATTGCATGCCATGGGTATGACCTGCCAGCGTCAGGTCAATATCGCCGTATTTTGGCCTGACTTCAGCGTCCCAGTGACTGGGGTCGTGGCTCATAAGAATTTTAAAAGGATATTTTTCAGCCCCGGGATAAGCCTCCGACATTTTACCATGTTTCGGGAACCGCGCTTTGGCACTCCAGTTCTCAATGCCGATCAAAGCAATTTCCTGTCCGTCTTTTTCCAGCACCACATGTTCATTCATCAGCAGCCGCCAGCCCATGCCGGCCTGAATCTTTTTCAGATCTTCTACATTCTGGTCCCTCGCTTCGTCTGTCGGCCACTTTACGTAATCGCCATAATCATGGTTACCCAGGGTGGAGAACACACCCAGCGGCGCCTTTAATTTTGCAAACACTTCTTCATACCCAAACATTTCAGTGGCCCGGTCATTGATCAGGTCGCCGGTAAACAGAATAAGATCGGGGTTGAGGTCCAAAATCTTTTGAACTCCTTTTTCAACTGCTTTTTTATTATCAAAACTTCCTGAATGTATGTCCGATATCTGTGCGATTTTCAGCCCTTTGAAAGCCTGGGGAAGGTTACTGTAAGAAAGCGGAATATGCCTGATCTGGTAACTGTATTTATTTGAAAATCCATAGATCAAAGAACTGATCAGGGTTCCGCCGATTCCGATTCCCAGCCAGCTTAAAAATACAGAACGTGATATTCCTTCACTCACCTCGCTTTCTCCTTCCGTATTGCGAAAAAATATTTTGGCGACGGCCCATTGAATTAACCGTCTGAGATCGTCTACCAGGAAAAAAACAGAAGCCAGTACTTTGGCGAAGAAAAATCCGATGATGGTTACAAAAATATAATTGCGAAGATTTTTCGGCCACCGGTCGGTATTGAGCAGCGGTAACAGGATAAAAAAAATGATGATCGCAATCGAAAGGGCCCAGTAAGCGGTAAAAATGATTGTCCTCGTTTTTTGGGAAGAAGATGAGCAAAGCATTTTTACCACCTGAAAAACGTACAAGTCGATAGCAGCCATAATCAGTGCTACGATCCAGATAAACCCTGCATTCCGCATAGATTTTATTTAGAAATTGATGTAGTTGGTTTAGAAATCGATGAATTCATCCAATTGCTGGTTGATGGCCTGGAGGGTTTCCCTGTGTTGTAATTCATCTTCATTGAACAGGGTGTCAACAATGGAAATAGGAAGTTTGTTCGGATGAACAACCGTACCTACATAATGCATAATGCCTGTCAGGTGATCCATTCCGCGCAGATTTCCGGCCCTCCCCTTCGATACCCCGGTAAGAAGTGCTTTTTTACCTTTCCATACTTTGCGATCCGTCACATCAATGAGACATTTCAGAACACCCGGAATACTGCCATTGTACTCCGGACTGATAAAAACAAATTTATCGGCGGGCAACAGCCATTTCTTTTCAAGTTCCAATACGGACGGATTGCGTTCCAGCAGCTCCAGTCCGATCAGCGAAAGAACCGGTGCCTCGATTTTTTTTTCTTTTAATAAAGAATGATACAGATCTGCGACGCGTAATGTGAAACTTTCCCTTCTGTTGGTGCCTGAAATAATGAGATACATGGGGATGCAAGTTAAGGCGAAGCGGTATTTTTCTGAACTCGGCTGACA
>DASSGT010000824.1:0-4726 GCA_035693345.1 Puia sp.
ATTGGACTCCTCCGAAATTTTTCTTTGCAGCCGGATGATTTCTTCCAGCCTTCTTTTCTTTTCTGTTTCCGGAATATCATCGGGATACCTCTTCGCAGCAAGGGTTCCGGGGCGTTCGGAGTAAAAATACATATAGCTGAAATCGAAGCGGCTTTCCGTGATGAGTGAAAGTGTTTGCTGATGATCAGCTTCGGTTTCGCCACAAAAACCAGAAATGATATCAGAGCTGATTCCGCAGTCAGGAATCAGTTCCCTGATTCGCTTGATTCTGGACAAATACCATTCTCTGGTATAGGTCCTATTCATGCGTTGGAGAACCGCTGTCGAACCGCTCTGCACAGGAAGATGAATATAGTTACAGATATTTTCAAAGCGTGCAATCACTTGCAATACTTCGTCAGTGATATCTTTCGGGTGTGATGTGGAGAAACGAATACGCAAAAGGGGAGATATCTTAGCCACACTCTCAAGCAAAGTGGAAAATCCGACGGCTGATTCTCCATCCAATCCGGAGTACCAATGGTAGCTGTCCACATTTTGTCCCAGCAGCGTTACTTCCCTATACCCGTGTTCAAAAAGGTCCCGGCATTCGTTAATGATAGATTCCGGGTTACGGCTTCTTTCCCTGCCCCTCGTAAAAGGAACCACGCAGAATGAACACATATTATTACATCCGCGCATGATACTTACAAATGCATTCACCCCATTGCTGTTTAATCGTAGGGGTGAAATGTCCGCATAGGTTTCCTCACGGCTCAGCAAAACATTCACTGATTTTTGTCCGTCTCCGGCCTCTTCTATCAAAAGGGGAAGGCTCCTGTAAGCATCCGGGCCCACAACGAGGTCTACCAGTTTTTCTTCTTCCAGAAATTTGGATTTCAGCCTTTCTGCCATGCAGCCCAGCACACCAATCAGCAAGGAAGGATTAGATCTTTTGAGCTGGCGGAAAATATGTAACCTGTTGCGGATGGTCTGTTCTGCCTTTTCCCTGATGGAACAGGTATTGATCAGTACCAGATTGGCTTCTGTATAATCCCGCGTTGCAGTAAAGCCGGCGCCATGCAGAATGGATGCCACTACTTCGCTATCTGCAAAGTTCATCGCACAACCGTAGCTCTCAATATAAAATTTTCCAATGGTGCCCGTTTCCAAAAGTGCACCAGGTGAAAAACTTTCACCCTGCCTTGCCTCATCATGTACCTTACTAAGTATCTCCATTTCCATTACAATCCTTTGGGATAGCAAATTTAATCAAATCAGGGGAATAAATGACAGGATGACAGGTCAAGCCTGCTCTCTGATTATCCGAAGTCCCTTATCAACTTTGATCATTTCCTGAAACATATCATGGAGACCATTGTTCAGGACTTCAGTCGGGACGAAAACATCGTCTTTAATATGGGATAAAAAAAATGGTATTGGGAGAGACTCCGTCACCGGAACCATTTTTAGGGTTGTGAGCACCTGCTTAAACATTTGTGTTGCTCTTGTGCCTCCGGCCAGGCCTCCGTAACTGACGATTCCTACTGTTTTATAAGACCATTCTTTAAATAAAAAGTCTATCGCATTTTTTAATGGTGCCGTATACCCGTAGTTATATTCCGGTATCACAAAGATGTATGCGTCTCCCTCTGAAATTTTACTGCTCCAGTCCTTTGTATGTTGCTTCGTATAATTCTGAAACCGGGGATGATGGGGTTCGTCCAGAAATGGCAGATTGACCTCTTTCAGGTCCAGGTGCTCTACCTGAAAAGAGGGATTGGATTGCAACGATTTTAGAACCCATTGACTGATATGGATACCTTTCCTTTCCGGTCTTGTACTGGCTGTAATTACCTTTAGATTAATCATTCAATATTTCTGGAGCGGAAGACGGGACTCGAACCCGCTACCTACAGCTTGGGAAGCTGTCGCTCTGCCAGGTGAGCTACTTCCGCATACGGTCTTTCAGCCAGCTTTCCTTTAGCGGCAGCAACCATTTTTCTTCCAGTTCTTTTTTGGTTTGAACAGTATTATTAAAATAGATGGTATCCCTGGAAATAAATTGGTTTTTCTCAGCGAAATCCAATTGGGACAAGGGTAATAATTGCACTTTACCTTCGATCAGAAAGGCCAGTAATAACCGGTCAAAAAGCTGCACGTTGAATTTCTGTTCAATGGATTTCATTAATCGTACGGAAGAATCCGTACTGCATCCACTAACACCTGAGGCTGTTTCATCTGCCATCAAAATAATAAATTGACCGTAAAATAAATTGGCATAGCCTTTAACGGGAACGCCATGAGAATGCCATGAACTGACGAATTCCTGCAACATTTCTTCGATCTGCAGTGCTTCAGAAATACTAAAGAGACGACTGGATTGATAAATCCAGACACGGGAGGACGCATCCATTTCCTCCGGCAACATTTCCTTATAGTTGAAAGTCATGTTGCAAAATTAAATATTCTGCTGCTTAAATATGTATAATTTCTGTTTCCGAAACTTCGAGTTTGTTTCGTAATGCATCTACCTGTGTCTTCCTGCTTTCGATTTGCTTTTGAATTTTTTTCAGTAGCGGTTTCATATTCCGCTGATCCAGCAGGAAAAGTTTTTGATTTTCTATTTCAATCCGGTTAAGTTCCTGTTTGTTTTTATCTATCTGCACTTCAAGTTCTTTCAGATTGGCGATGGCTTTGAGACTGGACAGGCAGACGATAGTTTTGATATCGTTCTTAATCACCATATCACGCATGCTGTCCGCCGCAATGACGACCGGTTGCGCATCGTAGGAAAGGCTGACGGATGGAACGTATGGTGATCCGGGCCTTACCTGAACCGGGTCCTGACTCAGATCTGCATCGGGTTGATTTGTATAGTCTCTTGAAATTTTATTATCAGTATAAAATATAGTTTCGGGCGGATCAGATATTTCTTCAGCTTCTGTCTCCGGTGAAGACGGTGGTTCGGGACTTAATTCAATCTTTACAGGTTTCTGCCTGCTTACCATTTTGGGAGTCACTTCCTTTTCATTTCCTGATATTTTCAATTCCACTGATTCATAACGGGCCGGGATAACTGTTTTGTGTCTCAGGAATGTCATAGCCGGTTTTTCGGGAGCCGTAAGAGACGGTCTGAGAATAATCAAACCGAGGGCAGTCAAACCGCTGATGATCACCAGGGGACTAAAACGCTTCTGTCTGATTTCCGGTTTGCCTAATACACGCCGTATCCTTTCCATCAGAAGCCAGGGTCTGTTGCCATCGGCCGCAAGGGAAAACCCCGGAGCTGGCTGACGAAATTTTTCCAGGGAAAACAAAGTCCTGGCATACAGATCCGGTGTAAAACCCAGTTCCAGTACACCATCATCGCAGGCCAGCTCTCTTTCCCTGGCGAGTTCCTTATAAAAAAGATGTGCAAACGGATTAAAAAAGAAAATCGCCCTGAAACAAGACATGCATACATTGGTCAGATAATCATTGCGTCTGATATGATAGAGTTCATGTACGAGGATTGCTTCAATCTGCTGGGGCGAAAGCTGCGAAACAAACGAAACAGGGAGCAGAATAATGGGTTTGAAAAACCTGCTTGTCTCTGCGGTTTCAGCCAGCGTACAAAAATATACCTGAACTTTCCGGTGAATACCGAGAATTTTTGCATACCGATCCGCAAATACCTGAAATACCGGAGCGATTGTTTTGCTATTTACTTTTTTCAGGCTACTGAAATATCGACCGGTATATTGCACCAGCCTGCTTGATAAAATAACCAGATAAAAAATACTTAACCAGGAAATCCAAAGATTGGCAGCCGGCGAAACCGCAATCAATCGGGGAAGAAAACGTGCGGATGGTTCATTCATGGAATGAATAAAAGAATATACAAACCATTCTGTCCCGATGAAAACAAATAATAAAATCAGATTATGTTTCGCCGCAGGTGAAATACGCTTATTGCCGGTCGTTACCATTTTATAACCCATCCACATGAATGCCATTTGCCAGATACTATCCAGCAGACACCATCCCAGAACTGTCAGGGCGTTTTGGTAGGCCGACATGTTTTATTGCTTTTTCAGGTTGTTGAGCAACTGTTGAATTTCCTCCAATTCTTCCGGAGATGCTTTATGATTCCCGAGTGCATGAATAACCAGTTCAGTTGAAGAACCGCCAAACAAATTGGTAATCATTTTTCCTAACAAATGCTTTTGAGTCTTTTCCCGGCTTACAACCGGATGATAAACATGTATTTTCACAGAATCATCTCTTCCCACCAGCCCTTTCTCAAACATAATCTGCATGAGTTTAAGGGTGGTGGTATATCCGGCGTCCTTGGTTTTTGAAAGTTCTTCATGTACATCCCGTACACTGGCTTTATTTCTTTCCCAAAGTACCCGCAGAATCTCCAGCTCACTTTCTGTGGGTTTAATATATTTGGATGTTACCATAAGTTAAATTTGTATGCAAAGCAAAATACGATTTTATTCGTAATACAAGTCTCTTTTAACAATTTATTTATTGAACAGACCGATACGTATTATAAAAATATTAATCATCTAAACCTTTACTATGGCACCCCAGCGCACCGCTGCCTTTTATTCTGATAAATATAAAGTCGGTATCAACAAGGAAATCAAATTAAAAGAATGGCTGACCGATGATGATGAAAAGCCGGTTAGTAAAGAAGAAGGGGAGGAGATATTGAAGGCCGACATTTTGAAGCTCTCCGAGATCCAGGAAAAATTAT
>DASSGT010000825.1:0-8048 GCA_035693345.1 Puia sp.
AATAAATTCATATATTATTTTGCATTCAAGTCGGGGAAATGGAGTATGGCGGATGTGATGGTCGTGGCCATCCTGATGACCTATATCGGTTTTAACGGAATTGTAAACAGTACATTGTCCGATCTCAACCTGAACAATGGGACCATCTCCAGTATAACAACCAACAATACCGCTATTCAACCAGGCTATATCATCTTTATCGGATTTGTATTGTACGGTTTTACATTATCAGGCATCCTCAAGAAAATTACAAAAGAGAAGGAATCGTACTTAAAACCGGTCGCGGTTAAACCGGTCGCCGCCGCGCGGTAAAAATCCAGGCATTCTTTTCTGCTTAGGATCTGCAAAATTATTCAGGTTATAGGTAAAAGTCAGCATGGCATAACGGGTAATCACATTGGTGCGCGTATAGGACTCCTGGCTGGAGGTAACCGATTTGCTCACCGAAGTATTCTGATTCAACAGATCAAATACACTCAGCCTCAACTCACCGTTTTTCTTTTTAAATAGTTGTTTTGCAATGCTGGGATTTAATAACGGTACACTGGCATTATAGGCTGCCGCATGATTATTTGTGTAAGTATAATCCAATGTTGCTGCAATGAGCCAGCCATTGTTTGTGTAAGCCGTCAATTCAACAGAAAATGCCTGTGAGAAAGCATTGAGATTGGTTTGCGGACCCTTATACTGACCGGGAATTGCAGACCGGTAGTTAATATTGTACTTCGATGTTGAACTAAAATTCATGTCAAAATTCTTTTTGATATTGGTTGTCCAGGAGATCGTCTCGGATAAACCCGTATTCTTTGAATATACATGTGCGTAGTCATTTTCTGCAGCGGCCACAGAATCCTGCGCCAACAATGTTTGGCTTTGTGCGTACGTAATATTTGTAATGAAGTTGAGATTTGATTTTGGCTTCTTCAATGGAAACCCATAATTAAAATAACCGGAGAGGTTATAGGTGCCGTTCAGATTGACATAAGTGCTTTGCTGACCCCCTTTTGAATTATAATACACAGCCGATTGTATATCATTCACCACACTGCTGGCGTTGATGGTGGCGAACAGAACATGTTGTGTTCCGGGATCAAAGGAAGTATATAACATACGCAGGCTATGGGTGAACTGCGGTTTCAGTCCCGGGTTTCCCTCCTGGTAATTGATCTGATCACTGGTTGTGATGAGCGGCTGTAGCTGAGCGACAGAAGGAATTCCGGTTCTGCCTGAATAATTGAAACGAAGATGTTTTGTCTTTGAGATCGTGTATTGAAAGTTGACCGTCGGCGTTGGATACATATAATTGTGATCGACGGTTATATTTTTTGTTGTGTTCAGGCTGTTGAATCCTGTAAACTGAATGCCGGAGCCCACTGAAAAATTAAATTTTGCGTTCTGCAATCGATAGTTCAATGTGAACCTGTTTGCATGGGACACGAAGGTATAGGAGTTACTGAACAGACTGTCGAACTGAGCATACCCATGTAATGAATCGACAAAATCATAGGTATTGTTGATGGATACATTATGCTGGTAGGTATAATTATAATTGAATTCAAGAATCTGGTTCTTACCAACAGGTTCCGTATACGACAACGTTGGACTGATTGTATAAGAATGTAAAGAGTCCGCATAAAATTGATTCAGCGTATCGATGCTCACGGGCCGGTAAAAATTATTAACGGCATAGTTATAGCCGTATCCGTCATTTACATTCGCCGAGCCATTGATGTCAAGAGACAGGGTCCGGAATTTCCTGTCGAATTTATGCCGGAGCTGAAGATTGGATCCATTGACGGAAAAACCACTATTGTAGCTGGAGGAATTGCCAACAGAAGTATTCACGGGTGATCCGTGATTATCCACCGTAGCGGATGATGACGACGCGTTCGGATCACTGGATTGAAAAACTATATTCGGACGAAAAATCAAAGAGTTGTTACTGTCGAATCTTTGTTCAAGATTGAAATTGAGCCGATGGTTTTGACGGCGCTGGATATTTGACTGGTTGCCGGCAGTTGTGTTTGAACTATCCTGTCCAGGCTGACCCTGGATGGTTTTAATGATGCTGTCATTCTGATTGACCGTAATGTGCTGACTGTTGAAGAAATAATTTCCATAAAAATCTGTATTGGGACCAAATGAATTCCGGTAATTCGCACCACCTGCCCAGACTGTGGTGACACCCGTGTTCGTTGCCGTCGTTGCCGCACCGCCGCCTCCACCTCTGCCACCGGCACCACCCTCCGGTGTAAAATTCTGTTTGTTGATATCGTTGGCCTGGCCTATGACAGAAATCTGTTCATCATTATTAAATCGATGCATGTTCAGGCTTTCATCATACGTTTCATTGGTACCGGCTGCTGCGACTGCTTTCCCAAAATATCCCTGACGTTTATCTTTCTTCGTAATAATATTAATAGTCTTTACCCTGTTGCCATCATCAAAACCGCTGAATTTACTCTGGTCACTCAGATCGTCAAATACCTGTATTTTATCAATAATATCCGGGGGCAGGTTCCTGGTTGCTAATTTTGGATCATCACTGAAAAAACGCTTGCCATTGACCAATACGCGGCTGACAGTTTCGCCCTGTGCTGTTATCACTCCGTTTTTGTCCACCTGTATTCCGGGCATTTTTTTCAGAAGATCCTCGGCCACTGCATTGGGCTTTGTTGCATAACTGCCGGCATTGTACTCAACGGTATCTTTATGGATAGAAACGGGTGGTCTTTCAATAACTACTTCTTCCATTAGTTCGGTGGCCGGTTGCATGTAGAGCGTTTTAAAATCCACATCTTTATCATCGGCAGTAATGGTAAAGTTTTTCCGGATATGACTATATCCTTCAAAGCTGATCATCAAATGATACGTGCCTGCCGGAAGATTTTTGATAATGAAAGATCCCTTCCTGTCCGTCGTGGAGAATTGAATATCGCTGGAATCCGCATTTAAGGGGGTAACCGAAACTGTCGCTTCGCTCAGGTCCTGTTTGCCTGCCGTGTCTACGATTGTTCCTTTGACCGATCCGGATATCTTTTTCTGAGAGAAAGCATGAATGCTGGTCAGCAAAAGGAGACTGGTAATGACAATAAATTTCATCCGGTGGGCAGATAAGCAGTACAATTACGTACTTAAGTTTTTAAAAAAAGTGAAGGACATGAAAATTAACGGTTCATTACCTTAATTTCCGGTTTGCCTATCTTCATGTCACTAATCAATTTCATCTACATGCGTCATATCATTCTACTGCTGCTTGCTACTTGTCTGATTAAACGAACCCATGCACAACATTCATTTCAAGCCAGGGACATTAGTATCCATTGGCAAGCGGTGCAGAATGATTATCAGAACAAACCTCAGTCCCTGAATGCCGTAATCATTACAAATAAAGGTTCCGGAATGTTCCCCGGGAGTGGCTGGAAAATGTATTTCAATTCAGCCAGGTTGATTACGCCTGCAGCCGTGAGTGGTAACGCCAGCATCCATCTGATCAATGGAGATCTGTTCAGTCTGACACCTTCTCCGGGTTTTCCATCTCTCAAACCCGGGGCTTCGGTTCGCATTGAATATATCGCTGAAGAACCTGTGGTGAATATCACGGATGGTCCCGAAGGATTCTATCTGGTTTGGGATGACAAGCCTGACCAGGGATTCCCAACCGGAATATTTACGATTGATCCCTTCAAACCCAGTTACAAGGGTCTGGTCACTACGGCCATGGTTTATGATCAAAATAAACTGGTACAGGATATTCCAATGGAAAAACTGACAAAAGTATTTCCTACTCCTGTCAGTTACCAGGAGACAGGCGGCTCTTTCACACTGACTCCTGATGTGAACCTGACCGCTGACGAACGGTTTACAAAAGAAAAAGCCGGATTACAAAACACCCTGGAAATTCTATTCGGGAAAAAAAAGACGGCAGAAACGACAAGCGATGCAATCAGCCTGATATATAGGGAGGGAATGCCTGATGAATCATACGAACTGGATGTAAAACCCGGCATTATCAGCATCCGTGCCTCCGGATCTGCAGGGATATTTTATGGGATTCAATCTTTAAAAACATTGGTTCCTCCCGACGCATGGGCCAAAACCCAAAAATCAATACAGGTTCCGGCAGTGACTGTAACAGATGAACCTCGTTTTGGTTATCGTGCCTTTATGCTGGATGTGGGTCGCAATTTCCAATCGAAAAAAGAAGTATTCAGGGTGCTTGATGTGATGGCACTGTATAAACTGAACGTGTTCCATTTTCATTTAACGGAAGACGAGGGCTGGCGACTACAGATAGACTCCCTGCCTGAACTGACTGATGTTGGCGCCCGGCGCGGACATACGCTTGATAGCAAACATTTTTTGCCACCGTCTCATGGGTCTGGACCCGACACGAGCCAAATGCCGGGCTCCGGTTTTTACAGCCGGGCCGATTTTATTGAGATACTTCGTTATGCCAATGACCGGCACATCATTGTTCTGCCCGAAATAGAAACACCGGGACATGCAAGGGCCGCCATCAAAGCGATGAATGCCCGGTATGAAAAATTTATAAAAGAAGGAAATAAAGAAGAAGCGGAACGTTACCTCCTGTATGATCCGAATGATCAGTCGAAATATAGTTCAAACCAGTATTGGAACGACAATATCATGGATCCTTCCCTCCCGTCTACCTATCGTTTTATTCAAACAGTGATCAATGCCATCGTGGATATGTATCATGAAGCCGGTGTTCCATTAAAAAGTATACACTTTGGCGGTGATGAAGTCCCCGATCACGTATGGGAAAAATCTCCGGCTTATCTTACTTTCAAAGCGAATCATCCGGAAATAAAAAGTACCAGTGATCTCTGGTATTATTTCTATGGCCGCGTGAACCAGATGGTCAAAGCAAAAGGACTCTATCTATCCGGGTGGGAAGAAATGGGATTACGTAAAACCAAACTAGACGGAAAATATATATATCTCCCAAATCCGGATTTCGAACCAGAGCATCTGCAAACCGATGTTTGGAACAATACACTTGGAGGAGGGAATGAAGATCTTGCCTACAAACTCGCCAACGGAGGATATAAAGTAGTACTTACCTGCGTATCACACCTCTATTTCGACATGGCCCATTATAAATCATTTGAAGAGCCGGGATATTACTGGGGTGCCTTCACCGATATTGATAAACCCTTTTCATTTATTCCTTATGATTATTTTAAAAATTCAAATGTGGACAGAGATGGTCTTCCGCTGAACAGGAATATTTTTATCGGCAAACAACGATTAACAGAATATGGCGAAAGCAACATTGTAGGGCTACAAAGTGCTGTTTGGGGAGAAAATATAAAAACTCCGGAACGATTGGAATATATGCTTCTTCCGAATCTGCTGGGTTTTGCCGAAAGAGCCTGGGCCAGAGACCCTGAATGGGCAACTGTTTCAGATACAACGAGAGCTAATCTGTTATATTCGGAAGCCTGGTCTTCTTTTCTGAATTTTGTCGGCAAAAGAGCTTTACCGATGCTGGATTATTATAACGGTGGTTATCATTACCGGATTCCGAAACCCGGGTTGATTTTAACAGATGGTAAATGGACGGCCAATATACAGTTTCCGGGTATGCCTCTCCGTTATACTACCGATGGCAGGGAACCAGACTCCAAAAGCCTGATATACAGAGATCCGGTTCCCGCTACCGGGAAAAATTTACAATGCAGGGCCTTTGACAGTAAGGGACGCGGAGGCGCTGTTGCGGGAGAATGAATGATTTGAAAACGATCTCATCATCAGGCTGCTTCCCGCATAAAAAGGCGTTCGCTGATGAAGGGTTTCCGGCTGTATATTCAATATATCCCGATTCCCATCAGTGGCCTGCCCGCCAGCCATATCCAGGATGAATGCAAACGGATTGCATTCGTAAACCAGTCTGAGCTTGCCCTTCGGATATTGTGCTGTTGACGGATACAGGAAAATTCCTCCCTTCAAAAGATTCCGGTGCAAATCGGCCACCATACTTCCGGTATAACGATGGGTGTATGGAACATCTGTAAGATTTGATCCGTATTGGCATGACCCAATAAACTTTTTTACCTTTTCATCATAGTCATAATAATTTCCGTGGTTTACAGAATATATTTTCCCGTCCATGGGACATTTGATGTCCGGATGGCTCAGAGTAAATTCTCCCAGCGAAGGATCCAGGGTAAACCCATTCACACCCCGTCGAGTTGCATACACCAACATCGTGGATGGCCCGTAGATAATATATCCGGCCGCAACCAGGTTTTTTCCTTTCTGCAAAAAATCAGAACGGTCGCAGGGTGACCCTATTTCCGTCAGGCGACGGTATACGCCAAAGATGGTTCCGATCGAAATATTCACATCTATATTACTACTGCCATCCAGTGGATCCAGCACCACCACGTATTTAGACTGATTGCAAATCTCCTCATTAAAACAAACAAAATCATCCATCTCTTCAGAAGCCAGTCCCGCGCAACTCACTCCTCTTTGCAACACGGTCATACAAGTGGCATTTGCAAATGCATCCAGTCTTTGTACAGATTCGCCCTGCACATTCATTTGCCCGGTATCACCGAGTATATCCGCCAGCCCGGCCCTGTTTACTTCAACATGCACTCGTTTAGCTGCCAGCGCTATATCGCGCAGGAGATTACTGAGTTCGCCGGTTGCCTGTGGAAGAAAGCGGAGCTCCTGTTTTCTGAATTCCTCCAGCGTCAGAATGGTACGATTGATAATCATATCAGAATATTTTCTTCAAGCATCATTACTTCCTCTTTATTTTCTATTGCATGAATGGCTCTGATTGTTTTGATCACCGAATCAGGGGTGACAGAAATCGAATCGATTCCTTCTTCCACCAGGAACTGTGCAAAGTCCGGATGATCCGATGGCCCCTGACCGCAGATGCCGACCTTCACACCCGACGCTTTTGCCTGGCGTATCAGCATTTTCAGCATTCGTTTAACGGCGATGTTTCGTTCATCATACAAATGAGCAACGAGTGCTGAATCCCTGTCCAGGCCCAGCGTGAGCTGTGTCAGATCATTGGAGCCGATGGAGAATCCGCTGATATGTGCTGCAAATTCTTTCGCCATTAAAATATTGGAAGGCAGCTCGGCCATCAGAAATAATTGCAGTCCTGCTTTATCTTTTTCCAAACCGTATTCTGACATGATCTTCTTCACTTTGATCAGTTCTTCTACCGTACGGCAGAACGGGATCATGACGGCTACATTGGTGAGACCCATTTTCTCCCGTACGTGGGCAATGGCTTTACATTCCAGACCAAATGCCTCACGATAGGATTCAGAATAATATCTGGAAGCGCCGCGCCATCCGATCATCGGATTCTCTTCTCCGGGTTCAAAATGTTCTCCTCCCGTCAGGTTCCTGTATTCATTGGTTTTAAAATCAGAAAAGCGTACGATCACCGTGTTTGGATAAAATGCAGCAGCGATTTTTGCAATGCCAAACGAAAGCTTCTGAATAAAAAACTGTTCTTCGTTTTCAAAACCGCGAATAGTCGATTTTATGTGAGCTGATAAAACTTCGTCGTTTAAAGTTTTGTGCCTGAGCAGCGCCATGGGATGGATGCCAATGTAATTATTGATGATGAATTCTTCGCGTGCAAGCCCCACACCGGCATTGGGAATATTGGAGAAGCGAAATGCCAGGGAAGGAGATGCTACGTTTAACATTAGTTTGGTATTGATCTCCGGTAACTCGTCCAGGCTTGTTTCAACAATATCGAATGGAAGATTTCCGGAATACAAAAATCCTTCATCACCTTCACTGCAGCTGGCTGTTACCTCCATGCCATCTGTCAAAAGAGTAGTTGCTTTGCGACAGCCAACAATAGCAGGTACACCCATTTCCCTGGCGATGATCGCCGCATGACAGGTTCTTCCGCCTTTATTGGTAATGATGGCAGAAGCTTTTTTCATAATGGGCTCCCAATCCGGATCAGTCATTTCAGTCACCAGCACATCACCTGCTTTGAATTCATTTCCGTCTGTCAGTCGCTTATCGAGTGA
>DASSGT010000826.1:0-4236 GCA_035693345.1 Puia sp.
GCATTGAAATTTTCAGATTGGAAAGTGGCCCATTTATCACCTACCGTAATAATATTTTTCTGAGCGCCATCCTTGGTTGGGTAAACCATCTGAGCAGCCGCCGGTAATAGCCTGCGTTCATCCACATAAAGAGAAACCACCACAAAAGAGTCCTGCATCCTTTTCCTTACCTCCGGGTCAGTCCAAACATTTTCTTCCATCCGCCGGCAATTCACACAGGCCCAGCCGGTAAAATCTATCAGGATGGGTTTGTGTAATTTTTTGGCAAGTGTCAGGGCCTCTTCATAATCCCTGAGCGGCTCAACACCATGGGTACAATTCACGGGATCTTTATATACAGAATAGCAAAGGGGCGGTGGAAAACCACTGATCAGGGTCAGATTCGCTGCGGATGTATTTGTCAAGCCCGGCAAAAGGTAAACAGTTGAAAGTCCGAAGAAAACCAGAAATGCTATCCGTGTAACTGTAAATTTTTTAACAGGACTATCGTGCGGAAAACGGATTTTACCCAGCAGGTAAAGGGTGATCAGTACACCAATAACTACCCAGAATCCGATAAAAACTTCCCGCTTTACGAGACCCCATTGCTCCACCAGGTCGGCATTGGAAAGGAATTTAATGGCCATAGCCAGCTCCAGAAACCCCAGAACCACTTTTACAGTACCCAGCCAGCCGCCAGATTTTGGCAGGGATCCCAGCCAACCCGGGAATAAAGCAAACAACGCAAATGGTAAAGCCAGGCCAAGTCCGAATCCACCCATTCCAAAACTAAGCTGAATGGCTCCTCCGTGATTTGATAATGCCCCGGCAAGCAATGAACCCAGAATAGGTCCCGTACAGGAAAATGAAACGATGGCCAGGGTCAGCGCCATAAAAAATATTCCCGCAATACTGCTTCCGCCCGACTTACTTCCAACAGAATTTGCCACACTTCCCGGAAGAGTAATTTCAAAATATCCAAAAAATGAAATGGCAAACACCACGAATATCACGAAGAAGAGCAGGTTCAACCAGACATTTGTAGAAATATTATTTAAGATCTCCGGATCGGTGTGATCGAGCAGATGAAAAGGCAGACTGAGTAAAACATAAATCAGGAAGATAAAAAACCCGTATAGAAAAGCATGAGCCTTACCCCCACTGCTCTTTGTGAAAAAAGAAACGGTCAGAGGAATCAGGGGAAATACACATGGCGTCAGCAAAGCAATAAATCCTCCCAGCAATCCGAGTAAAAAAATACTGGCCAATCCTTTCCCGGCTGTACCGGTATCACCACAAGGACTGACGGGATGTTTCAGATCAATGCTGCTGATACGGATCCGTGATGCATTGCTTACTCCTCCTTCCAGAGGAATATTAAATGCATAACTGCCGGAATAAAATGAATCCTCCTTCCCATAAAAATAATTAAGAGTGCCAAAGACTCTTGCCGGCACAATCCCTTTGATAGTGATGGGGGCAGAAAATTTTGCATTCCGGGGATACAAATTAAATGACGCATTATCAAAAAGCGGGACGGATCGCTTTTCGGATTTTCCTTCGGTCATAAAAGGCGACCTGGCTGAAAAGGAACTATCAGTAAAATATAGTTCCACAGAGGGTGTTCCGCTCAGATCCTGATTGGGTGCATACAATTCCCATCCCGGTTTCACATTTGCATTAAAAATTAATTGATATTCTCCACCCGCAGATTTGGAAGAACTCGCTTCCCAAGTGATGGCCGTGCTATCCTGACTGTTACCCTTAAAGAATAAGAAAATGATAAGGACAAATAATAAGCCGGATTTTTTGCGCATAGGCCGATGAAGGTACTAATGAATTGCCATTGCAGTTTGTCGTGCAGACGACTGATAATTTACAGTGCTTAATATTTGCTGAAACAACTTGCGGCCATCGGTATTGCCAAGATTTTCGGAAACGGCTCTTTCAGGATGGGGCATCAATCCAATCACATTACGGCTTTTGTTACAAATGCCAACAATATTACGGGTGGATCCGTTGGGATTTGATTCGGCTGTAATATTGCCTTCTTCATCACAATATTTCCAAAGTATCTGCCCGCCGGATTCCATCTCATCAAGCAGTTTATCATCGGCATAGTATCTTCCTTCACCATGAGCAATAGGAATTTTCAAAACCTGTCCGTTCTCCCCCTTCATAAAAATATTTTTCCCAAGAAACTGCCGGTTGGCATTTCTCAACAAGACTCCGGGCAGCAGGTGTGATTCACATAAAATCTGGAATCCGTTGCAAACGCCGAGTACTTTGCCTCCCTTTTCTGCAAATCGTATGAGAGGTTGCATCATTGGGCTAAACCTGGCAATAGCGCCACATCGCAGATAATCACCGTAGGAAAAACCTCCGGGCAATACGATACAATCGTCCGTGGAAAACATACTCAGGTCCGAGTCCTTATGCCATAACATGAGTACTTCATAACCCAGTTCTTCCTGAAGAGCAAATTGCATATCCCTGTCACAATTGGATCCCGGAAAGACTATGACGCCAAATTTCATTGTACCTGGTATTGAGGAACAAAGATAATTCTTTAATGGTTAATTGTTAATTGTCAATTCAGTTATCAATTGACAATTAACAATTGACAATTAAATAAAGTAATTCATTATAATCGCCACGCTGAATGAAACCCAGTGAAGCACATTCACCAAAACTTTGTTGGTAGGATAGTAATAGGCGGCCGAATGAAAAACGGCAAAAGGCATTACTGTTACGATCCAGTTTTCATAGTTTCCCGCTTTATTTATGATGATTACGAATACAGCGGTAACCAGGAAGGCCAGTAACAGGCTCCAGCTTTTTCTTACATGAATCAGCATCTTGTTCAGGTTATTCTGAACATAAAATCCACCGATAATAAATGGTATAACCAGCAGGCTGAAGGCAGCGATTATCCAGATAGATGTGGGTATGGCCGGAAATGTGAATCGTATATGGGGTATCAGATTTCTCCAGTTGAGCTGATGGGTAAAATATAAAAACAGCGTCAGGAAATAATAAGGAGACGTAAATCCGATAAATCCGACAAACCATTCCTGAACACGGAAGGGCCGCATAATCAGGAGTGCAAAAAAAAGCAATATCAGAAAAGCCATGGCCGGCACATAAAGCAGGGTTGCAAATCCAAGGAAGAGTCCAATATTGAAAATTGCCATCACCGGCACCGGACTATTATACAGAGCAACCATCCGATACCAGCACCAGATCATAATCGAATTAATAAGTAGAGGAGCAGAAAAATGTCCCCAGTCCGGAAGAAGCGAGGTTATCAGTATATAACACATCGCCGGCAGATAATTGGCCCGGGGCAGCATTTTGTGATAATTACAAATGCTGTTAAGAAGGGTAGCCTGCGTAAATATTATGGTGAAACTCAATACTGCAAAGGGTGTCGCTGTATGTCCAAAAAGAGAATTGAGCCCAATTAAGATATAACGGTACAGATAATTGTCTTCGTCATGCAATACGGGCAGGTAAGGGTGCAGAAAAAGGGGAAACTTCAGAAATAAGGCATATATAAAAAGAATCAAAGCATTGGTAGATGCTTTTTGTTTGAAGATACCGATCACCTGCGGGGTTGTTTTAGAAATCTATTTTTGCAAAGCAAAGATAATTCTTGAACTGGCAAGGTATTATTATTTGATTGCTGGCAACTTGTTTTCCAATCCTGGGCATAAAAGTATAACCCTTGTCAAGGTTGTGAAATGTTGGCAGCCTGGTGATCTTACCATCGGCCGAGATACTCTGGTCCATCAATAGCAGGGTTCTTTTTTCAAATTGGTTATAGAGAAAATGGAGCTCACCTCCTGTATTTACTGTTTGATAAGAGAGCTGATTGGACCCCTCGTCGTCAAATTGACTTTTAGGTATGACATTGCTCCATTCCAAATTGCTGTTCTTGTCGAACGATAGCACCAGGATGTTTTCAGCATTATACCGGTTGATCCCAGTATTGCCATAACGGTTGTAAGGTGAATATGGAGAGTAAGGAGAATAAGGCGAATTGTAGTAGTCAATCGGATTCATGGGGCCATACATGTAGTCCATCCGGTTAAAAGCTGTTCCACGTGTCGTGGTAAATTCCGCTTCACTTATCAACAGGTAACCACCGTCTTTTTTGGTTATGATCCTTTTGATAAAATAATCGTTAAAAGCCATTTTAGTATTGGACTCCGAGCTTTTTGCCTGCGTTCTCAGATCATCGCTGAACACAGTTAC
>DASSGT010000827.1:0-4743 GCA_035693345.1 Puia sp.
CAGACGACCGATAGCCGTTGATGAGCTGATTGAGTTCTTCTTCCGATTGCTGACCCACATTAAAATCTCCGTCTGTCGCAAGGATCACCCGGTTGGTGCCACCCTTGATAAAATTGCTTTTTGCCAGCCGGTAGGCTGCGCGTATGCCACCCTCGCCGGGTGTGGATCCGCCGGCTTCCAGCTGCGCAATGGATTCAAGGATTTTCTTTTTTTCTGCCCCGCTGGTAGGTGTGAGCCATACACCGTTCACTCCACCATAAACAACAATAGACACCGTGTCCATCTGCCGAAGATTATTAACCATCAGACTGAATGCTGATTTAAGCAGGGGCAGTCGGTTGGGCAGGTCCATCGAGCCGGACACATCAATCAGGAAAACCAGGTTGGCTGGTGGGATACTATCCAGCTTTGCTTTTTTTGCACATATGTTCAGGAACAGTAACTCATGAGCGGTATTCCAGGGACAGGAAGAAATAATCGACTGATAATTAAAAACACTGTCATGACCCGGCTCCGTATAATGGATATTAAAGTAGTTCATCATTTCTTCCAGCCTGATAGCATCCGGAGGAACGATATTATCGAGGTTGATAAATCGCCGGATATTACTGTATGACGCTTTATTGATATTGATGGCGAATCCGGTTTCAGGATATTCGTCTGCCGGTATAAAAGGATTTTCCAGCAGTGAACTATAGGTCTCCGCACCAACCGTCCAGCGATTTCTCATCTCCGAACTCAGGTTCTTGGTTAAAGACAATAACCTGTTGGAAGGTTTTGGAGTGGGAGCAAAACGCGCCTTCAGTGTAATGGTCTGATATTTATCTGCGTTGACGGCGACTATATTTGGGTAAAATCCATCGGCCACAATGGTCATGGTATCTATCAGTCGCGGGATGGTGATTCCAAAGCCACCCATGGATCCGGAATAATAAAGGTATTCGCTGGACTGGAGCCGGATTTTTACATTGCTAACGGGATTTTTTTGTTCATCCCTGATTTCACCCCGAAGATAGTATTGCCCATTGCCCTGCAGGCAGGCGCATAAAGCAATCCATATGGTTAGCACGGTTTTCAAGTAGAATATATTGGTTACAAGCAGTTTGTTAACTATAACGTTCTTTACTCCGCCAGCTGATAAATCGCCGCTGTATTTCTTCCAAGGCCGTTATAGTCCAAACCATAGCCCACTACAAATTTATCAGGAATTTCGAATCCTTTATAATCTACTTTCAGCGGATATACGGTTGCTGCCGGTTTGTGCAGGAGGGCAACGATCTTCAGTGAGGCGGGCTGCTGATGCATTAACTGGGGCAGAAATTCGTGCAGGGTCTTACCGGTATCCACAATATCTTCCAGGATTACCACGTGACGGTCATATAATTCGATATCCAGTCCAATAGCAGTAATCACTTGTCCGGAAGATTTCATTCCCTTATAAGAAGCCAGTTTTATAAAAGAAATTTCAGCATCGATCACAAGAGATTTAAACAGATCTGCTGCAAATATGAACGCGCCGTTCAGAACAGCGATGAAAATGGGTTTTTTCTCCCGGTAGTCCCTGTTCAGGGCATCGGCCAATTCGCCTACTTTCTGTTGTATGTCTTCTTTGGAAATATAAGGGATAAAAGTTTTGTCATGTATTCGAATCCGGGTCATATGATATTTTAGGAAGAAGGGATGGTCGATTTTATACTGGCTGAATTTTTTAGGGCCGGTTTGTTCCCGGCCATCGTCTGTAGATAAATCTTTTCTCCGGACGCCGGTTCTTCTCCCGGTTTCAGCCGGTTCATCTCGAGCAGGCTTTCATAACGGATGCCTTCCGACTGGCAAATAGAGTATATCGATTCACCGGGCTGAACAATGTGAACAGCTGTAAATCCGACTTTTCTTTTACGCTGCAGAAAAATCAGTTGATCACTGCCCAGAATGTCCTCCTGGTTCATATCATTAAATTCAAGCAGATGGGCCAGAGGAATATCATATTTACCGGACAGTGACAACAGCGAAACACCGGCCTTCGCATAGATACATTTTGCGGCGTTAATAGAAAATGCACCGTCAGGATACAGAGCAGCCGGGACCGCTTTTTGAGTGGATGAGTCCGTGAAACCCGGGAGGGAGGCACGCATCATTTCTCCAGCCAGACTGCCTTCCGCAGGCTGTTGTTCTGCCGGAAGTTTACCCATCGCAATCAGGCTGTATTTTTCAAGGTCATAATCTTCAATCAGTTTGATCAGGATCTGTGAATATTTAATATTCGTGGCATAACCCGCCTTTTTCAGGCCATAAGCCCATCCTTCATAATCTTCCGGATTCAATTTGAAAAGAAAGGCATAACGGGGTGTCTGTTTTAAATAATCCGAATGATCCCTGTAAGAATCAGAAGCGATCGCATAACTGCGAAAACATTCTCCTTTCGCGTCATCATCATGATAAACCGTCTGACCCGTCCAGCCTGATTTGCATTTGATCCCGAAATGATTATTGGACGCAATTACGAGCTCACTGGTGCCGGCGCTTGTTTCATGTATTCCCTGTGCCAGGATGATGGAAGCCGGGACGCCGGATCGCTGCATTTCGGCAATTGCCAGAAATTTGTATGTATTGATATAGGCATTGACCTGCTCAGGGGTCTGAGCGGATAACCGACAGGAAAGCGAGATGATAAAAAGCAGTATCTGAAGTTTTAAACGCATCAGCAAATTTTATTTTTTCCGGATCAGATAAACGCCATCTCTCAGCGTCAGCATTATTTTTTCCACCCGGTCGTCAGAATCTATCATTTCATTAAAAGCCTGTATGGCTTTTGCACTCTTTCCTTTTACTTCTTTTTCGAGTACCTGCCCGTGAAACAAAACGTTATCTGCCATGATCAGACTGCCGGATCGAAGTTTTGGAACCAGGGCCCGGTAATAATCTGCATATCCCGTTTTGTCAGCATCGATAAAAATCAGATCCCAGGGATAATGAAGTGTATTGATGAGCTCTAACGCGTTTCCGGTGTGCAAAATTATTTTATTGGTTGTTTTAGATTTCCTAAAGTTTTCCCTCGCCACTGCCGCCGTTGTTTCATCGATCTCGATGGTATGCAGCTCGCCCCCTGATTTGAGACCTTTTTCCAGGCATAAAGCGCTGTAACCCAGGAATGTACCTATTTCAAGGATATACATTGGATTTAGTAAACGGCTGATCATTTCCAGGAATTTTCCCTGCAGTGCACCGCTCAACATATGCGCTTCGGGATGATGCTGTTTCGTTTCGGCTTCGATTTCATTCAGCAGACTATCCTCCTGCCTGGAATACTTTTCGGCGTACAACTGCGCCTTCGGGTTGATCAGTTCCATCTGGCAAAATTAGGTATTCGGTGAATTTCTTCATTCCCTACGCTTCCACATCCGCATTTATGGATTTACGGTGGCTGATGATGAATAATCCGGCGAATGTTAAAATGCCGTTGATCAATAATAGTTCCAGACCGATGTGAAAGTTTCCGAATATATATTCCTGGTATTTATCCAGAAAAAAACAGCAGATGGGAGATAATATGCAAACAACAGGAACCCATTTATTATTCAGGCTGCGGCGTGTTAATATAGAGAATGAAAATAAGCCGAGTAAGGGTCCGTAGGTATAAGTGGCTACTTTCAGAATGATTCCTATCATACTATCGCTGGAAATCCATTTATAGATTAGCACAAAAACCAGAAATACAAAAATAAAAACGAGGTGCACCCGCTGGCGTATTTTTTTTCGTCTTGCTTCATCCAGTTGCTCATTACGGTTGATACCAAGGATATCGATACAAAAAGATGCCGTCAGCGCGGTGATCGCGCCATCAGAACTGGGGAACAGGGCGGATATGAGTGCAATAATAAAAATGACTGAAACGATATGGGGCATATGATGCAATGCCAGTTCCGGAAACAGACGATCACCGGTTAGCGGAACATTTTCCGCCGATCCGAATAAGTGTAAGAGCCCACCGAGAAATAAGAAAAGAAAAATAACGACCAGCATGATAAATCCCAGCACGACCATATTCTTCTGCGAATCCTTCAGTGTTCTTACCGAAATACTTTTCTGCATCATTTCCTGGTCCATGCCCGTCATGGTGACTGTAATAAATATCCCCGCAATGATTTGTTTCAGGAAGAACATCTTACTGTCGGGGTCCGTAAAGAAAATTTTGGAATAACCTTTTGCATGCATGGCCTGCATGGCACCGGACAAGTTCAGATTGAGATGATGTAAGATATAGATCACACAAATCAGCATACCCCCGAGCATGCAGGTAGTCTGCAGGGTATCTGTCCATACTATGGTCTTCACACCTCCTTCATAAGTATATAATAATATCATCAGGAGTATGATCAGGGTTGTGAGCCAAAACGGAACATGAAATCCCGAAAGAATAGCATCCTGCAAAATGTTTACAACCAGGTAAAGTCTTGCTGTAGCGCCCAAAACCCGTGAAAGAATGAAAAATGCGGCCCCCGTTTTATAGGAACTCATGCCCAACCGGTCATTCAGATAATTGTAGATGGAGGTGAGGTGCAGGCGATAGTAAAGAGGAAGCAACACGTAGGCAATCAGGATATAACCCAGAAAATAACCCAGCGTGATCTGAAAATAGGAAAAGGAATCGCGGGCAACGGCGCCCGGTACACTCACAAATGTTACACCAGACAGGGATGTGCCGATCATTCCAAAAGCGACCAGCATCCAGTTGGAATTCCGGTT
>DASSGT010000828.1:0-2400 GCA_035693345.1 Puia sp.
ACCGATCACTCCCAATTCGGTATTTTTTAAAGCCTTCCGCGCCAGTGGATAGACGGCCGATAATATGATGGCAATGATAGCCGGCTTGATGCCATAAATAAATGGTCTCACCTGCGGCAGTTGCCCGTAAAGCTGATACAACCATGCAATGAATCCGGTGATCACCACCGCCGGAATAATAAAACAGCATCCGGCTACCAGGAGGCCTTTCCATCCGGCTCTTTCATGACCGATATGGATGGCCATTTCCGTACTGTTCGGACCCGGTATTAAATTCGTCGCGCCGATCAGATCCATGAAATGCTGGTGATCCATCCATTGTAGTTTGTCCACCACTTCTTTTTGCATCATGGCGATATGCGCCGCCGGACCGCCGAATGCAGTCAGGCCAAGCCTGATAAATAACGCCGCTAATTCTTTGAGGCTTGTTTTTTGATCTTGCATTCAGAATAATAACTACCGGATAGTAAAATTATTATTTCTATGCACTCGTTGACAGAATTGCCTTACGCCTTACGCTTTACGCCTTACGCCTTCCGCCTTACGCCTTACGCCTTACGCCTTCCGCCTTCAGCCTTCAGCCCTCAGCCTTACAGAATGCTTTTCACCTTAATAGTCAGCTCCGTATTTCCGGTGGGTGGACGGTAAACGACAACCCTGACTTTGTCTCCCGTGTTTTGGAGCATGGATTTGTATAACCGGAGGTTTTGGGAAGTGTTTTCATTTATGCTGATCACTACATCGTCCGTTCTGAATCCGGCTTTTTCTGCCGGTGAATCCGTCATGATGTCACCCACACGGATTTCGCCCTGGACCCAGTACAGGTCCAGACCCGTATATGAATAGTCAAACGGGTCTCTGAAATGCGAATTCGGAATTAAATAAAAAATTCCCCTGTCATAGTTCAGTATGATATTAAACCGGCGCAAAATATCATTCCCGATCAACCCGGCATGGTAGGGATAGGAAGTAATGTGGTAAACATCATCGAAAATATGTGCCGGTAAGTTTCTAAAACGGTACGGCCCCAGTTTAAATTCTTTTATCGTGGTTACATGCATAATTACTTTACCGCCCATACCATTGGCCTGTACGGGAAATGGTTTTTTTTCAGGATTTAAAATGGAACTGTCCCCGATAAAATCCGAGTTCATTAAAACACAAAGACCTGCACCCGTGTCAAAATAGAAACGCGCCTTTACTTCCCGGGTATCCTGAACCGCGGCCCAGTCCGTAGGAAGAATTGCGAATGTCGGCCTGAGTACAAAGCCACCTTTCGGATATTTAAAATCACCTTTGGAATACACATACATTTCATTACTATCATAATCTATACTTACGATGTAGCGTTTGTAAAAATCATCGCCGATAATTCCGTCTATATGTTCCCCATATTCTCCGCTTAAAATTTCGTAGTCTCCTACATGAAAATGAAGACTGTCAACCCGTATCTGACCCAGCAACAGGGATTGATTGTTTACATAACTGATTCTTCGTACACCGCCAACACCACTGATGAATTTATCCGAATAGACGGGTATTATATTCATTCTTAAGCAGGTCATTGAATCCAGTGAAACGCCGGCACTGCCGGTGTCCATAATAAAATTTAACGAATCCGGATAACCCGCCAGTTGTGCCCTGATCACCACAATGCCTCCGGCAAATGTTGAAAAAGGAACCCGGGCAATGAGTTTTGCTGAAAATATGATATGATTGTCCGCATGAGCACCGGTGAAACTGAGTATTCCCAGAAACCAACAACCCATTAGTTTAACTAAGGACATGATACTAATAAACCTGCTCATAATATAAAGACACCGGTACGGCTGGATTCCGGACATTTTACAGGGATTTTTATAAAAATATTTTTGAGGAGATTGTACGGAATTAGGAAATATTCTTGTCTTTAGAAATAGGTTCACGATCAATACCTGCCTACAAACCAATAAATTTCATGCTATGGAAAAGTTTTTGTTAATCCTTCGGCAAGTTGCGACAAGACGCACAACTGGCACCCCTGAAGAATGGCCCGGAGATATCCCTGTCATGCTGGAGTGGATCCATTTTTTAAGTGAATCGGGAAACTATTGCGGCGGTGCACCCCTTGCCATCTTCGGACGACAGGTTACCAAAGAAAAAGTGATCGAAGACTATTCCTGGGGTGAAGCATACGGCGGAATTTTGGGATATGATGTTATTCTGGCTGAGAATATGAATCAGGCGGTATCCATCGCTCAAACCTGTCCGCTGGTTATGAATGGAATTGCAGTAAGAGAAGTAAGACCAATTTTGGCGTTAACCCGTTAAAATCAATAACAAAAAAAAGTTTAAAGATGTAACGGCGAAATATGACCCGGTTCAACAAATCATTTTCATTTTATGGAAAAATTTATATTG
>DASSGT010000829.1:0-4474 GCA_035693345.1 Puia sp.
TACTGGAAGGTCGTGAGTTCAACAGAACATTTGGCACCGATACTGTCAATAATGTGGTCATATCTCAGTCAGTCGCTGAGCAGTTTCATGATAAAAACCTCATTGGAAAGACCGTGGGTGCCGACAGCAATTCCCGTGGCTGGCATATCGTGGGTATTTTTCAGGATTTTCATTTATATACACTTGAAGAAAAACTGGAGCCTCTCACACTCACCATTGGTAAGGATGATCCTTTGTATTATGGCTTCATAAAAATAATACCGCGAAATCCACTCGCCGGTATGGAATCGGTAAAAAAGGCGATGGCGGTTCTCGAGCCCGGGCAGGAATTCAATGCCTCTTTTGTAAATGAAAATATTAATAACTGGTATCAGGCCGAAGAAATGATGTCTGTACTTTTTAGCATTGCTGCTGCAGTGGCCATCATATTGTCCTGTTCGGGATTACTGGCAATGGTACTGCTGATCGTACAGCAAAGAATAAAGGAGATAGGGGTTAGAAAAGTGCTGGGGGCCAGTGTTCAAAACATTTCGCTGTTGATATCAAAAGAATTTTTGTACCTCGTGGCAATCGCGATTTTGATTGCCATACCGGTGGCATGGATAGTCATGAATCAATGGCTGAATGGTTTCCCATACAGGATACATATTCAATGGTGGATGTTTGTTTTGGTGGCGTTTACAGCACTGGTCGTTGCTATGCTGACCATTTCAGTGAATACAATCCGGGCTGCCATGCAAAATCCGGTCACCAGTCTGCGTTCTGAATAAATCATACAAATAAGATCTGGGCACGTTGTGTAAACAGTATTTCACTTTTCCCGGCAAGTGAAGTATTCGACCGCCCGGCGTCAGATTTAGCTATCGAAGTTTCTGTTCTGCGTTCAGGTCTTTCGTCCGATAAGACTGATAAACGTTTGCAGTTCTTGCATATACCCTTACAGGCAAATGCTGTTTTTTGATTGGAAAGAATGTTACACATGGCTTGCTTTTTATGTCACAAAGCTCATCTATACTGATTATCCCGATTTTATTCCAAATGACCAGTATTTGCTCTGTATTGACTGTATATATCAAATTTTAAAGCCAATAAATGAAGTTTCGAAGCAGCTACAATGATGTAATAACTAATAACTAATAATTAATAACTAATTAGTTTATTCTCCACTGAAAGCCATCTGACCATTTATAGAAGCTGGCCACCTCGTTTTTGTGGGATTCCAGCCAGTCCTTCACACCCGCAATATCAGAGGAGGAGAAAGCGATATATGCAAATGTCTCTATGTATCCTTTGTCATTCATCTCCGTGAAGTATGGAACATAATAATCCCAGTAAAAACCATAATTATCTTTTTCAATCTCTTGTAGGTATTTGCTTAACATGGATATCTTCCGGATAAATTTTTCAACTTCTGTATTATTTGTGTGGATGCTGTCATAGTCCAGCGATGAATTGACGGCCAGGATCAGTTCCGCTCCGGAAAAATTATTTTTTTCTTTTCTCTTATTAGTATCAAGCAACTCCGGGCTGACATTGATAGTGACATTATTGGCACCTGTTTTACTTACATGTGCGCTTAGGATTTTTTGAACATTATTCAGATTCGCTGAAGACCTTTGACTATTGGGCTCCAAAATAAGGAACCGGCAGAAGGCCATAAGAGATGGAATCTTGTTCGTCATATATAATAAACGGCCGATGGCATTGTGCGAGCTGGCATGATTTGGATTCAATGTAACTGATCGCTCGAAGGATAATAATGCATCTGTCGAGTTACCCATTTTGATCTGACTAATACCTTTGTTGTAATACAATTGAAAATATTCTGGAAATAATTGAATGCCTTCATTGTACATATCGATCGCCTTTTCAGTTTTTCCTTCACCATCCAGTGCATTACCATAGCTCACATAAACCGTTTTTAATACCGGGTCATGGGGATGTGTTTTGATGGCTCTTTTGGAATAGCTGATGGATTCCTCATATTTATCAATGGATAAATAGCTATAAGCCATCTCCGCCAGTGCTGCCAGATTGTCCCTGTCCATTTTTAATGCAAGGGTGTATCTTGAAAAAGCAGAATCCACCTGACCCTTATCCTGGAATACAACACCTTCCTGCACAAGATTATCTGCCTCTTCCTTTTGTTGCGCAAAAGCGGAGATTGAATAGAATATGAAAAGAATGGATATTGAAATCGCTTTTAAACGATGACAAACGAAAATATATTTAGTCATTATTTATCTGGGTCAGTTATGAAAGGAAGAACGCTTTATCAGGCTCGAATATTACTGCTAAGGGGTCAATGTCAAAAAATCAGATTTTATTTCTTTTGAATAGATCAATATTCCATTTGTCCCAGTCTATGGGCAAAAGGAACAGGGCGGATAGTAAAATAGCCCGGGGAATAACATGACTCAAATCCCATATTGGCTCCATGAATCCATGGCCAAAAGAAACAATCAGCAGATCCAGTGCCAGCAGATACATGGCAAATTTTCTAAAAAGGCCTGCAATAAGTAAAAAGCCAGCGATCATTTCTACATAAGATGTATAAAAAGCTGTTGAAGTGATGATCCATTTGGGAAGAACCGTATTTTCAAATTCTTTAAAAAAACTTTCGTACACCTTGTGAATACCCATCGTGAATATTTTACCATATCCCTGCATAAAGAATATGATACCAAGCAATACCCGTATAAAAAACATACCGGCATGTCGAAGTCTTTGTTGTTCCGGGTCGGTCATTATCTGCTTTTATTTTGAATAATTCAGATGATATTTTATCTGATGGCTGCCGAGTTTGAATACCATGAGGGACAAAACCGATGAAGCCAGAAACGCGATACACAAAGGAGTGACCGATGGTTTTTCAAAAAGACTGATGAATACCGATATCAATGATCCCAAACCCATCTGTATGGCTCCCATTAATGACGACGCCGTCCCGGCATTTCTTGCAAACGGGGCCAGTGTCAGCGCGGCTGTATTGGGATTTGTTATGCCCACGCAGGATAAAAGAAGAAAAATGAACACAATTGTCAGCGGTAATTGAAGCCAGCCCATCTGTGAAGCTATAATAAATAATAACGAAATAGCTACATAAACCGGCAGTATAACGTTGAGAATCTGCTGGCTTCTGAATTTTTTTAGAAAGAGATTGTTCAGTTGGCTTGAACCAATGAAACCAATGGAAAGCATTGCGAATATCCAGCCATATGACTTTTGGGAAACCCCATATACATTCATGAATACGACGGGAGAACCGGCAACATAGGCGAACAAGCCGGTAAATGCAATACCACCGGTTAAGCAATAGGTATAAAACTGAGGTGTAAGAAAAACAGATAAAAAGCTCCGGGTAATCGGACCGGGTTTTAGTGAAAGAGAAATATCTGGTGCATTCCCTGCAGGTAGCCAGAAAATACAACAGAGAAATATCAAAACGCAAAGGATGGTCAAAACAATAAATACAGCATGCCAACCCAGAGAACTCACGATATATCCTCCGGCTGTCGGAGCAATCATGGGGGAAGCACCAAGTACCAGAATCAACAAAGCAAAAACTTTCGCATTCTCGTCAACCGGAAATAAATCCCTGACCAGTGTTACTGACACAACCGTAGCGGCACAACTGCCCAGTGCCTGAATAAACCGTAAGGCAATCAATGCTTCAATAGAATGCGAAAAAGCACAGCCTATGGAAGCAAGAATATAAACTGACAATCCAATATACAATGGTTTCTTTCTTCCAAAACGATCGAGTAACGGCCCGTAAAGTAGTTGCCCCAGAGAGATACCAATAAAAAATCCGCTGAGCGAAAGGGAAACCTTGGAGACCGAAGTAGCAAGGTCTTTGGCTATGGCCGGGAATCCCGGTAAATACATGTCAATGGAAAAAGGACTCAGGGCAGTAAGACTGCCTAATATAAGAATGAGCGAAACATACCTGGATCTTGTCATTCAATGTTGATTTCATGGTTGTAGCTGGCAGTCGTTGGATGAACTGCAAATATCGACTTCGCTAAAACATTTACAAATATTTATATCTACCACGGGCAGCGTATTACAAAAAAAATAAAATTCATTTTTTGCGTTTCCATTAACAGCGTTCTAAATGATTGTGAAAAAAGATGCGAGCTGTATCTATCCCTTCTAAAATAAAATATTTTTAATCTGTCCTAATCACAAACCAAGACAGCACCATGGGACCCCACAAACCACAACTACTCTCCGTAATTGTTTTATCCGTTTTTATTTCCTGTACACCTAAATCCAATCTGACGAATCAGAGCGGCAATTGGGCAAATGAATATGAACTCGACGGTCCGGCAAGAAGCGAAGCCGTTTCTTTTGTTATTGGTAATGAAGTCTACATCGGAACAGGATGGAACGGACTCACTACCCGTTTTGCAGATTTCTGGAAATTCGATCCTTCGATCCATGCATGGATACAAATAGAAAGTATGCCCGG
>DASSGT010000830.1:0-2039 GCA_035693345.1 Puia sp.
TGATGGTGATTCCTTTACTGATTTCGCTGACTTTCTACTCATTCGATGAAATACCTGCTCATGCTGCACCAGCCCGCATGATTGAAACAGTTGCGGATGATGCAAAATATGGAGATACCGTAAGGCCCGTAACTGAAGTCATGCTGGGTAAAGTCTCAAATGAAGAATTTAAGAAAAAGGCACTTGCTAAAATAAAAGAGTTTCAAAGCTGCCTGTCAATTATCTGTGGCATACATTCAGGAAATGAAGCAGTGGATAACGCAGTAGATCAGGCTGCCAGTTTATTTGTTAACGGGGCCATTATAGAGGTTTCCTCTGCACATAGCAGTGAAAAGAAACACCTGCGGGTTCGGGATTTTCTGGAGAAACTCAGAAATCTTCCCTACGATGGCATTATCATCACGTTCTCACACGTGGATTATGTAAGCAATATCCGAAAGGGAGCCGACGGCAAGTATTATGGACTCGTCAGCTTTGAACAAACTTTCCGTGCCTACCGCGACGGGCATGTGGTATATGTTGATGAAACAAAAAAAACGACCGAGGTTCAACTGGTTGTTTACGAAAGAAATCTTCGTGGTAATGCCGTCCAGCAATGGGATGTGATGTTATCAGACGTTGAGGTAGTGGGCACGAAAAACCCAAAACCGTAATCGCATTTTTTTATGGCAAAGACTTATGTTTTGAAGGGTTGGATATTTATTTTCTTTTTCATTTGCCAACATCGCCTCTTCTGCCAGGTGTATTCAAATAATGATGGTGCGAGAGACAGGCATTTTGTTTATGAGGTTAAGGAAATAGATGAATTTTTTGAGCGGTTTAATGATGCACCGGGTTCTTTCTTAAGAGGCGTTTATAAAACCCGTCATGTAAAATTCAATATCGACAGGCCGCGATTGATCCGGAGTTTGTTTAACGATGAAAACAAGTTATTGGACAGCGTAATGATAAATAAGTTTATCTCAGAAGTTACCAGGAAGAAAAAACCCATTTATCTTGATTTTTACGGAGGCAACTGGTATGCTGAACTGACTTGTAAATTCAAATACAATTCTTCTTTTATTATTATTCCGATTATAATGAAAATTGAAACGACCCAGAACAGGGGATCTAAATGGATGATTGTCGCCGTAGGGTCCAGCAGCCTGAAATCAAGGGTAGACGTAACGGAAATGGCTCAAAGCAAAACAAAAACAAAAATCATCAGCCCGACGAGTCACGGGACAAATTTTGTGTCATTAAAAAGAGCTTTTGAAGACAAAGATAATTTGTCAAGCTACTTTGATGCTGTTTATTTGAAAAGGTCTCACATGCTGGAACTGTATAATGCGATTCTGAATCGTGAAATTGAATTTCTGAATGTCATTAAAATAAAATATCATTTTTTGCTGGCTGACAAATGGGTATTTACTGTCGAGAATTTCTCGCGGGAGGCGTTGAACTCGGGTTGGCTTATTAATCAGATGCAAAGAGTTTCTTCGTCCGAAATGGAAAACTATAGAAACGAATTATTAAATGGTAACTAAGGATCAAAGGTCCCGGCTGAACAATAAAACCACCATTGGGATGTCCAGGGTAATTCTTTTCTTTATTTGTTTCAATTGCCTGGCCCATATGGGCCGTGGTCAGGATACAATCACCGTGAATGACGTACAGGTGATCAAAGCTAAATCAGAAATTACGGTGGAAAGATATTTGAACAGCCTGCTCAATACAATTTCCTATACAGGCGCTGAAAGTATCGATATTAAGAAATTGATCGCCCAGAGTGTTGAAGATAACGACAAGCGGATATTTCTCAGTGATCAGATTGCCATTGCTGATGATGTCAGCAGTCCGGATTACTCAAACTCCTCCAATTCCCCTGATGTGCCTGTTATTCAGTATCTGAATGCATTTAATACCTATTATGGAAAGAGTGATACAAATTCTGTATACTTCAGTGATATCAGATCTTCAAGTGTTAAAAGAGGCAAACAGAATATTTACATAAATGTTTATTTCACATCTGTTTTTAAAAATAGTTGCCTGTCGAATCC
>DASSGT010000831.1:0-4874 GCA_035693345.1 Puia sp.
ATCAAAAGTTTTGTGTTTCCCATAAACACCACTTACTGTTTTCTGACGGGATGAATACAGATATCCCGCGCTGATACCGACAGAGATTCCAAAGCCCTCTCTCAGATTGGGTGTAAAATTGAAATTGATCATTACGGGGACGGTCACATAGTCAGCTGCCAGTTTATTCTTGCTATATGAAATCGAATCAAAAACCACAACTGTCGCCTGGGTTAACGGATTGGTCGTGTAAGTGATATTAGACTGGTAACGATAGTTATTCAATTCAATTCCCAACCCGTATTTCAGGTTCACCACATGTTTTACCATATTGAGGCGCTGCATGAATAACCAGATGTTTACATCAACCGACTTATTATTTTTCAGATTGAACCAGTTTGAATTACCTCCCGGTGCAAATGCCTGTGCAGTGGCGCTGGCATAATTTGTCTTGTCATTATAATTTGTAAATCCCAGGTCAACGATCAGCCAGTTTGTGCTCAGATTAGCCGGTTTCACATGATTATGTCCCCAATGATGGGGTGGCATGGGCCATGGCGGATATTTTCCGTGCCATTCAGTACTGTCCATTTTTTCCCATTTCTCCATTTCCTCTTTGTGCATCTGTTCCCATTTCTTCCAGTGACTTTCCTTTTTGGATGTCGTGGAATCCTTCTGGCTGAATCCCTTCACTCCTATACAAAGCATGGCCAGGATAACAAAAACTTTCTTCATTGTAATTCTAATTTATTAATAACTGAATTGAAAAACACTTACACGGACTTTCCTGTCATTTTCAACTGTTGGTGCCCGTCTGGTTAATTTTTTAAATAATCTGGTGATGCCTTTATTTTTATCGTTGAGTGCGACGACGCTGATGGCATTATCCGTCTGATCTTCGTTTTCTGCGAAAGCTGCATTTTCATCCCGCACGTGCGGGACATTTTCCACCGCACCCGTAGCTGCAATCAGCAGAGCCGGCGAATGGTTGTCCGGGTTTGCCGATATCTGATTCGGATTCGCGTCGTTCCGGGAATCCACCGGTTGAAGACCCTGCGCACTGGATTTCTGCATCGCCAGCATGGATCCATCCGGATCTTCGGCTGATGATGGATTTTTCGTATCTGGATTGGCAGATGCCAATGGCTGAACAGAATTTCTTTTACCGGATAAATCGTTCTCAGGCTTTAAACCTGTTTTTGTTTTAAAAGTATTTTCAACCGACTGTTTTTTTGTTGCAGTGATATTTTGTTGAACTACCGGCTGAATTTTATTCACGGCTGCGTCAGGCAGAACTGCTTTACTATTATCTGCCTCCTTTAACTTTTGATCTGAACCGTTCTTTTTGGCTGGCAACATATTCATATTACTATCGGAGCTGGCCATCCCGGTTCTCTGGTCTCTTAGTTGAGTTGCGATCAGCCAGCCACTGAATACCAGCACGGCAACTGCGGCTGCAATTCGTGTCCAGTATAGAGGAATCACTCTTCTCTTTTCTTCTTTACGGAACAGTAATTCTTTCTGATCGAATTCAGTTTCGACCGGAATCAGGACGGTCTGACGGAGCAATGAAAATTCTTTTTGGAGATCCGCATTGTCGTTTACAAACTTTTCCACTTCCGACATCTCTGTCGGATTCAATTCTCTGTCGAGATAAAGCAGAAAAAAGGTTTCGTAATTATTCCTGTTGATTTCCATATCCTGATCTTTAAAGTACATTTTCCACACTCACAAGCCATTCCTTCAAAATCAATCGGGCCCTGTGGAGGGTCACTTTAACCTGTGCCGTATTTAACCCGGTGATTTCTGCGATTTCCTCATAAGAATAACCTTCATAATCTTTCAAAAGAACCAGTGAACGTTGCCTTTCATTTAACCGGCTCAATGCTTTCTCGAGCACTTCTTTCAATCTCGGTGTTGTCCTGGGCAGTTCCTCCATTTTATCCGGAAGGGATTCCCTGAATTCCATCCGGCTGTTTTTCCGATTCAGATCGATCATCTTATGATATGCGATCGTAAAGAGGTATGATTTGCTGGTCGCAGCCTTTACCTCTGCCCGGTGTTCCCATAATTTTTCAAAGGATGACTGTACCAGGTCACGTGCATCTTCCGCCTGACGGGTAGATTTCAGCATGAACCGGTAGAGTCCATCTGCATATAACTTCACACAGTCATTATAGTCCTCCGCCGTCATAAGCCCTTGCCCGTTGTTTTCGTCATTTGTAATACGGTTGTCTGACCAAAAAGTTACAAAGCTTACCTTTATCACGATAAAAATCTACTTATGAATGAATCTTTTGTGAAACGCATAGCGGGTCAGCTGGATGAGATCCGTTCTGCCGGTTTATTTAAAACGGAACGGGTAATAAGCAGTGAGCAGGGAGTTGAGATCCTTGTAAAAGGTCGTAAACTATTGAATTTCTGTGCGAACAACTACCTGGGACTGTCTTCCCATCCGGATGTGATCGAAGCGGCGCATAAGGTTCTAAACGAAAGGGGATATGGTCTCAGCAGCGTTCGTTTTATCTGCGGCACCCAGGATCTTCATAAAGAACTGGAAGATAAGATCTCTGATTTTCTCGGAATGGAGGATACCATATTATATGTAGCCGCATTTGATGCCAATGGTGGTCTTTTTGAACCTCTTTTCGGGGAAATGGATGCTATTATCTCTGATGAACTGAATCATGCTTCCATCATCGACGGTGTTCGTTTGTGTAAGGCCAGGCGACTGAGGTATAAGCATAATGATATGGCTGATCTCGAAGAACAGCTGAAACAATCGGCCGACCGCCGTGACCGGATTATTGTAACAGACGGATCATTCAGTATGGACGGTACAATAGCCCAGCTCGACAAAATTTGTTCACTGGCTGATCAATATGGCGCCATTGTGATGAGTGATGAATCTCATTCTTCCGGGTTCCTGGGAAAAACGGGTCGTGGTACGCATGAATACCGGGGCGTGATGGGCAGAATGGACCTTATCACCGGGACACTCGGTAAAGCCCTCGGTGGCGCCAACGGAGGATTTACAAGCGGAAGAAAAGAAATCATTGAGATGCTGCGTCAGAGAAGCCGCCCCTATTTATTTTCAAATAGTCTGGCGCCTTCGATTGTTGGTGCATCCCTCGTAATACTGGATATGTTAAAGCATGATACCGGCCTGCGTGATAAACTGGAATCAAATACAAAATATTTCAGAACGAAAATGAAAGAAGCCGGTTTTGATATAAAGCCAGGTGATCATCCGATTGTGCCGATCATGCTGTATGATGCAGTAGTTGCCCAGGAATTTGCCGCCAGACTTTTGGATGAAGGTATTTACGTGATCGGTTTTTTCTTTCCCGTGGTACCCAAGGGACTCGCACGAATACGCGTGCAGCTTAGTGCCGCTCACACAAAAGAACATTTGGATTCCTGTATTGCAGCGTTCATCAAAGTCCGGGACAAACTGAAACACTAGTCTGGAAGACTGGAAGACTGGAAGACTGGAAGTATGGAAGTAGTTATTTAGTTCAATAGTCATAATTACTTTCAGTCTTCCAGACTTCCAGTCTTTCAGACTCAATGTGGAGATCTCTATGATTGCATGGCAATCATAGAGATCTCCACATTGACGTTCTTAGGCAACGCTTTTACTGCGACGGTTTCGCGGGCGGGAAATTCGCCGGTGAAATATTTTCCATATACTTCATTCACCGAAGTAAAAAAAGACATATCCGTCAGAAAGATGGTTGTTTTTACGACATTCTTAAAATCAAGTCCTGCGGCATGAAGTACGGAGCGCAGGTTGTGCATCACCTGATGAGCCTCTTCAAATATGTCCCGGGCTTCTACCATATTATTTTTTGGATTGATAGCAACCTGTCCTGAAATGAACAACATATTACCTGCTAATATCGCCTGGTTGTATGGCCCGATGGGCTCGGGGGCATCCGGTGTGTTGATGATTCTTTTTTCCATACATAAAATTACTGGTTAATTGTCAATTGTTAATTGTCAATTGTCAATGGAATCAAACGACTGGTTGAATCTTTGCCCCGCCACAACAAATTATTTCGTCTCCAATTGACAATTAACAATTAACAATTAACGACCTTATCTTTATCAAATGGAAACGGTCGTATGCATTTGTGGCGCTGGAACAATGGGAAGGGGCATCGCCATGGCCGTTGCAAGTCACGGTATGCGGGCCATCTTATATGACCTGAGCACAGACATGATTGCCTGTTCTGCATCTCTCATTGATAAAGAGTTGGATGAGTCCATTAACAAAAAACGGATCAGTCTTTTGGAGAAGCAGGAAATGCTTGGACGCATTCAATTCACTACATCCATGGAGGATTGCCAGGCCCCTCTTTTAATTGAGGCTATCATTGAAAATACAGAAGCTAAATCGTCCCTTTTTAATCAACTCGCCGGTATCAATTCCGAAATAACAATTTTTGCAACCAATACTTCTTCTCTTTCGGTTACGGCTATCGCTGAGCAAACATCTTTCCCCGAAAGAATAATTGGCCTGCATTTTTTTAATCCGGCAAACCGGATGAAACTCCTGGAGATCATCCGGACAAAATATATTTCAGATCATCTTGTAAACCGGATCGCTGAGTTCGCCAGGCAATTGGAAAAAACCGCTGTGATCTGCCACGATTCTCCCGGTTTCATAGTTAACCATGTAGCCCGTCCTTTTTATCTGGAAGCATTAAGATTGGCTGAAAAACAAATTGCGGAACCCGATGCGATCGACCGGCTCATGGAATCTGCAGGATTAAAAATGGGACCTTTTCATCTGATGTATCTGATTGGTAATTATATTAATTATACCGTCAGCCGTACTCTATATGAATCAATGGGTAAACCAGCACGCCTGAAACCCTCCCGTTTGCAGT
>DASSGT010000832.1:0-2068 GCA_035693345.1 Puia sp.
AAAAAAATATTCAGCATGCCATATGCTAAATTCAGCAGACCATAATGACTGCTGAACAACGGCTTCTTTTAATTTTATTGGGTAAACCTGAATTGCATTTTTTAAATGGGAAATATGAGAATCGGGATCATAAAGCGAAAGACAGGTATTGATTTCGGCTAAATAAATAATGGATGAAAAGCCGTAAGGCGGTTGTTGCTCAAAATGGTTCTCCCATTGGCCGTTTTTGGCTTTTTCTAAGACTGCACCAACCTGTTCCAGATTGCGGTAAATAAAATCTACTTTTCCAAAGGAGGTTTGAATCCAGGCACCACCGTTTACCCATGGACCCCATTCATAAAAATCAGTCACCGTAGGGATTCCGTTCGCTGAATATTTATTTGCTGTTGATTGAATGTCACTAATACTAAACGGATTTTCCTTCGAATAATACATACCGATATCTATATCAGAGTTTTCCTTAGCAGCTCCTGCAGCATAAGAACCGCCCAATACGACAGCAACCACCCCTTTGATTTTCTTCAGATCATTTACAATATCGTTGAGTAATGATCGCTTGTTCTGTGATAGTTCCATTCCTGAATATTAAGAAAAATTCTACCGGAAAACAGTACGTTCAGGTTAGTTCAAATTACAAAATTAAAGTTAGCAACTAAAACTAATTCGATCATGCGGAGATGAAACGATTTCTTACTTCTATATCATCTGGCGCGGCTTTTCGCGACTCTTTACTTTTTAGTAAATTGCTTTCCTATGAGAAAACTTATTGCTGCCATCAACATGACCCTTGACGGATTTTGCGACCACACAGCAATGATCGCAGATGAAGAACTACATCAGCATTTTAATGAGCTGTTGAGAAATGCAGACACATTGTTATACGGCAGAGTAACATATCAGCTGATGGAAAGCGCGTGGCCATCTGTCGTACAAAATCCTACCGGCAACAAGCCTTTTGATGAATTTGCTGTACTAATAGACAATATTTCAAAAATTGTTTTTTCCCACACACTGAAACGCGTTGCATGGAAAAATTCAGTATTAAAAAAGGAGATCATTCAGGAGGAAATATTTGCGCTGAAGCGGCAAAACGGCAAAAACATTTTAGCGGGCAGCCCCAGTGTAATAGCAACCTTAGGCCAACTGAATCTCATTGATGAATACCAGCTAAGCGTTCACCCGGTTGTTTTAGGAAGAGGCTTACCATTGTTTAAAAACGTCAGCGATAAGATGAATCTTAAATTATTAAAAACAGAAACGTTTGCCAGCGGAACAGTAACACTTTACTATCAACCGGCAAAAAAATGACAGACTTTTAGAACATCTTCACAACGGATAAGGACCGTCTAATAAATACAGTCATGATAAACGATAATGAAATAATATTTCGAAAAACTGAATTGGCTGATTTGGATTCCTTCTTTATATTTCAGCTTGATCAGGAAGCAAACCGTCTAGCAGCTTTCACAGCAAAAGACCCGACAGACAAAACAGCATATATTCAGAAATACTCAAAATTTGTGGATGACCCGACGATAAATATGCAGACTATCATCGTGGAAGACGTGATTGCAGGAAGTATTGCAAAATTTGTAATGGGAGGTGAAGCAGGAATTACTTATTGGATCGATAAAAAGTTTTGGGGTAAAGGCGTAGCAACCAAAGCATTGAAGCACCTTCTGAAAATTGAAAATACCAGACCCCTTATTGGACGGGTTGCCTTTGATAATATTGGCTCGCAGAAGGTCATGGAGAAATGCGGCTTTATAAGAATCGGCAGAGATCAAGGTTTTGCCAATGCGCGACAGGCTGAAATTGAGGAGTTTATTTACAAACTGTCTTAAAAATAAGATGGGCATTTTCTTATTCTTCTGAAAAATTGCAGAAAGGCAAAACTGCGCTTTATGTCCGCAGTCCATCAACATCTCAGCAACATCTCTGACGCACACCTGCCGCGGATAAAACATTTTTTTCTCCGGTTACGTACTTTGAAACGCCGGGTTTTCGTTGTTCCCCATAGTCCACATGGCTAAACGATTAACATATAATATCATTACCGGAAACGATC
>DASSGT010000833.1:0-2048 GCA_035693345.1 Puia sp.
AAATATATTTTGTCACAAAATGCGGGAATGCAGGGTTTGTCTACCTTGGACGGTTTTGGGGACGAAGCCTTCATACAAACAGATAACGAACATTTTCAGCTTATCATCGTGCGCAAGTCGGCAAAGATGATCAGATTGAAGGTGAACAAAGTGACCAGAACGACCTCTCTCGATGAATTGAAGAAAGTCGCTAAAAAAATTACCGGGGAATTATAATCATTCGCACGATCAAGCACAGATGAGTAAATAATTATTAGTCACTGTCCGGATTTTCCAGGGCCGGATGTCTTTATTTTATGAAACAAATAGATAATCCGGGCTTCCTGGCAAAAACCTGCCGGTGGACCCTGTCATGCCTATGCTTTTTATTCATCTCCGTTCAGGGTTTTGGACAATCATCTTCGGACTGGAAACTGGAACGAATGCCGGCGGCGCTGGAGACCGATTTTGCGCTGAGTTGTCTTCCTCCGCAAATACGTCCTGGTGCTACCGTTTATTTATTGGATCCGGAAAAAGGTTACTATGTGTCACGGCAGGGTAATAATGGTTTCATTTGTTTTGTAGCACGGACGGATTGGGAGCGTGGCAAATTCCCCCAGGACTTTGCTGCGGCAATCAGTTATGACGCTGAAGGGGCCGCGAGGATTTTCCCGGTTTTTCAGGATGTGGCAGCGATGCGTGCATCCGGGAAAATGACTGCAGTAGAGGTCAGGGATACGATTGCACAGCGGTTCAAAAAAGGAATTTATAAAGCACCTGCCAGGGCTGGTATTTCATATATGCTGGCTCCCGTTATGCGTGTGTTTGTCGGTGAAGCTGATCATTTGAAAGTAGAGAGCTTCAGTATGCCGCATTATATGTTCTATGCACCCTATTTGAAGGAGTCAGACATTGGCGGGAATTCGAACTCCGGAGGTCCTATGGTATTGGGCGAGGATAACCCGCATGGCTATATCATTTTACCGGTTGGCAAAATGGAAAAAGGCCAGATCATTACGGAGAATAAAGATCTGCTGAAACGTCTGAGTGATTACAAATCTTATTTTGGAATCGAGCCGGGTGAAATGCATCACTGAAATGAAAAATGCGAAAAGCGATCGCATGTCATTACGTTTCTCCGTCCGCCTTTTCGAACAGATAATAATTCTGAGAGAAAAGATAAACGGAGATCAGAAAAAGACAGAGTGTAAAAGGTATGGTTAGTCTGGTTAATATGGCGGCGAATATCAGGAGATAAATCCCGGAAACAATTTTCAGATATGTAAAGGGTTTAAAAAGCCTGACAAATAAAAGGCAATGAAGCAATATCAAAATGCCCCATCCGAAAAATATCAATCGGAAAGCATTGAAATAATCCAGATGAGCAGGAGTCATCTGGACAATGATAATGATCTCAGGTATGAAAAGAATCAGGTACAGCCCTGCGTATTGAATCAAACGGGACAAAAGGGATATTGGAAGAACCCTGTAAAAGCCCAGATTGAATTCTTCCATCTGCCTTATTTTATAAATCAGAATGCCATGACCCATCAGTCCGAAACTATAAAAAAGCAAAAACATGCTCAGGTCGGTTTCATCTTTTGCAAGGTTAAACAGCATGCCGAATACAAGCAGGCAACTAAATATTTTTATGCCGAGGAAAAGCATCTTTCGGCGACTACCAATAAACTGCAGGATAAACCGGATATACTTCCCTTTCAGAAAGGGAAGATTTATTTTTAATAACGAAACTGTGCGGATCAACCCATTTTTTCTGATCATTCGGTCATAGCGCCAGGTTCCCACAAGGCAAATGATCAGAATAAATAAAGCAATCGTGACCGTGTTTGCATACCATTGGTGTGCAAGACCGATCCAGATGCAGATCACCGCGTACAATATGACCGGCAGGAAAAACATCAGCTGGACCTGTAACATCCGTGCGAAGACCCATGCGCGAGATTTCGTATTCAGCAGAGTAATGAAAGCATAACTCCTTCCCTGTAGTTTGTCTGCCATAAATTGTTCACACTTCAACCCATATAACAACCATGCGATCAGAACGAAGA
>DASSGT010000834.1:0-9316 GCA_035693345.1 Puia sp.
ATTATTGAAGAAAGAAGGAATTCTAGTAAAGAATGATGTGGTCGTTAATTTCAAGGAAAAATTCTGGGACCCAAGTAAGCAGGAGGCGTAACGCAGGAACCAGGAAGGATGAAGCAGGAAGGATGAAGCAGGAAGCAGGAAGGATGAGGGATGCGGGATGAAGCATGTAAGCATCTCGCGCCTCCTTCCTCAAGCTTCTAGACTCAAGCCTCCTGCCTCCTGCATCCCCATCCTGCATCCTGCCTCCTACCTCCTGCCCCCTGCCTTACGCTTTCCGCTTTACGCTTTACGCATAAAACGGACTGATCATCACATAAACGATAACACCGGTAACAGCTACATAAAACCAAAGGGGCCAGGTAATTCGTGCCAGTTTTTTATGTTTGTCAAATCGTTCCTGGAAGGCTCTTTGTAAAGTAAATAATACAAAAGGAATGATGACGCCACTTAGAATAATATGGCTGCTCAAAACAAAATAGTATACGTATCTAAGATTACCTGCCTGCATTTTTTCGGAGTCGCTTAAAATGCCGTCATGATTCAGGTCACCATATTTCACAGATGGGTTGGAACTATGATAGATAACATAGGAAATTAAAAATATGGCGCTCAGCACAACAGCAGTCAGGTTTGCAGCCCGGTGCGCACGAACCCGTCCGTTCTTGATGAAATAAAGACTGGCCAGCAATAATATGGCTGTCGTTGAATTCAGGATGGCGTGGAACAGAGGGAGATTTTTTGTGTTAAAACCCACATCTACTTTTGTATGAAGTCCGAGAATCAGAAATGTGACTGCCATCGGAATGGCAATGGAAATGGTGATGATGGGAAGCGTATATGATTTCTCTTTCATGTAGAATAAAAATTTCCTCTTGAATTTCATTTAGCTTTAGACCGTATTAGTCTGCTTTGCGCTTTGCGCTTTAAGCTTTACGCTTCCCAAAGGTTTTTTTGATAAATAGATCACAACACCGGCGGTGGCCAGCAAAATAAAAATGATCAGGGGGAGAATGGGTCTTATCTCCAGCAAAGGCGACACATAGTGTTTATCTTTTTCAAGCATGATGAAAACCAGATCCTTCGCGAGTTTATCCAGATCCACGCTGTCTAAGCCATTATAATATCCTCTGACCACATGCGCTTTGTCAAGCAGTACCAATTTTTGAGTATGAATAAAATTAGAATCCACGCCTTCGCCATCTGCCAGGCCCAGTTTCAACTCGTTAATGGAGAAATCGTAAATCTGTTTTTTGGGTCCTGTCAGCAGCCACCATACATCCGGATTGATCCCGAATTTATCTCCGTATGATTTCAAAACAGGTATTGAATCACGATCGGGATCAACACTAAAAGAGAGAAACTGGACAAAGGCTGGGTTCAGCTGTTTGAATTGATCCTTCGAAGAAAGTGCATCCTGCAGCTTTCTGATATTGGCCGTCAGTTTCGGACAGATCGAAGGACAACGGGTGAAAAAGAAATCGGCTACAATAACCTTGTTCGGCAGATCCGCGAGTGAAACGGTATTACCCAGCTGATTCTGAAATTTGAAGTCGTTTACAGAATGCCAGATCGTATCTGTATTGGTTTTTCCATCTTTTATAGCAGTAACAACACTGTCATAATAATATCTGCCCGGCATGCCCATCGCATGTTCGCTTGCTTTTTTGACCAACAGATAACTGATAATTGGGAGCATTACCACCAGAATCACAGCTGTCAAAGCTTTCTTACTCACATTTTTTGAATTAAGATAAAAAAACCATCGCCTACGCAATGGTTAATTGTCATTTGTTAATTGTTAATTGATTCCCACAAACTTCTAAGTGTAATTGACAATTAACAATTGACAATTAACAATTCAAAGTTATTCTTTCCCCGGTTTCTTCCCTTCCTCATGTTTCTCCGGCTGTACTACTTTGGTCTTGCTTTGCTGCAGTTGATAACTATCGTAGCGCATACGCAAATCATGATAAGAACTTCCATCCCACATAAACGCGATGAGAAACCAGATAAACAGGCAGGCCGGAATGGCAATGGTCATCACGAGATTCTTGAGCTCATGACCCAGATGCATGAATTCTGCAACAATAAAAAATGCTTTTGCCAGCGTCATGATAATAAAGACACCATTCAAAATATGCTTTGGCAGGAATGTGGTTTCGTAATATATGATCGCTATAATCAGTTCAAACACGGTAATACAGAGAAGTATCCAGAATGTTCTCCAGACCGCCTTCGTGTTAAACTCGCTTTTCTCTTTTTCAAAGTGCGTATGAGTAGCCGCTCCGTGGGAAGAATCCATATTCAGTCATTTAAATATTTTGACGTTAAGCTTTGTGCTTTACGCTTTATGCTTTACAACAGGTAAAAACAGGTGAACACAAATACCCAGACCAGATCCACAAAATGCCAGTAAAGACCGGCCTTTTCTATCATCAGGTAATGACCTTTTCTTTCAAAATCACCCCGCCAGGTTTTAATCAGCATGATAATATTGATGATGACCCCCGAGAATACATGGAAGCCATGGAAACCCGTAATAGTAAAAAAATAATTAGTGAAGTTGGTTGTTGACTGGGTGCCGTCAATATTCATAAAAGGATTTCGTCCCCACCATGCACCTTCTGCGTGCAGATGTGTCCACTCCCATGCCTGGCAGCCAAGAAAAGCGAGTCCGCCCAGAATAGTCAGGAACATCCATTTCATTACTGCTTTACGATCATGAACCTGACCCGCTCCAACGGCCATTACCATGGTTACGGAACTCATGATCAGTATAAAAGTCATCAGGCTCACAAAAGCCAGTGGCACCGACATTTCACCGATGATCGGAAAACTGCGGAATACTTCATTGGGATTGGGCCATGAAGTGGAAGAAAAACGAATCGTACCGTAAGAAATCAGGAAAGCCCCAAAAGTGAAAGCATCACTCATGAGAAAATACCACATCATGAGTTTACCATATTCAATATTGAAGGGGCTTCTACCACCACTCCACCATTTTTGACCTACGGGAACTGTATGTGCCATGAGATTGTTTTGAACAGGTTCACAAATTTATCTAAGAATAAGCATACTTTATTGCACCATTAAAAAGAAAATAAACAGGTAAATCCATAGCAGATCCACGAATTGCCAATATGTACTCACTACATCCACCGGCACTTTATTATAACTCCGGATCCGGGTTTTTCTTGCTCTGAGCCATAATACGAACAGGGCAATAACGCCGCCAAACACATGCAACGCATGCAACCCGGCAATGATATAAAAAAACTGGCCTGCCCCGGAACCATGAAAAGTAGTGCCTGCTGCCCACAGATGCCGGAATCCCAGCCACTGTAACAAAATAAAAACCAGTCCCAGAATCAGCGTCGCCGTCAGCATTTTTCTATAGCGTATCATCCTTCGTTCAGTGAACGATTTGCCGGCCAGAAAAATGGTCAGACTGCTGATCAGCAGCACGGCCGTTGAATAATAAAAGGCCAGTGGCGTACTATAGGTTGTCCAGCCCGGTTGCTCTCTTTTTACGATATAGGCACTGGTCAATCCTGCGAACATCATAATGATGCTGCCGATGGCCACCCATAAAATAAATTTATGGGGATGTATTTTTTTATTCTGATCAACCACACTTTTAATTTCTAAACTCGGAATCATTTGATATTTTTCAATTAGCCACTTTATCTATCAGCAAAGCCAGTAATACCACCGGCAGATAAATATAACTGCTGAACATCACTCTTCTTGCCGACTGGATCGTCATCTCCCTGTATAAACGAATACATTGACCGATCATGAAAAAATTGGCTACCAGCACAATCACCAGGCTCACACTGCCGCTCATGCCATTAAAATAAGGCATAATCCCGACCGGTAAAAGCAATAAAGAATAAATGACCGCCTGCAGAGCTGAATATTTAGTTTGTCCTTCTCCTGATGGCAATAACTTGAATCCGGCTGCTGAATAGTCTTTGTGGGCTATCCAGGCGATGGCCCAGAAATGCGGAAATTGCCAGAAGAACTGTATCGCAAATAAAATCCATCCGCCGGCACTCAAACTATCGTTTCCTGCCGCCCAGCCGATCAGACAGGGCATGGCTCCCGGCACGGCTCCGACCAATACCGCTACCGAACTCACTTTCTTCAGGGGCGTATAAATAAATGCGTAAAAGAATAAACTGATGACCGACAGTAAGGCGGTCAAAAAATTAAAATGCCATAATAGCATTGTTCCCGCCAGCCCGCAGATTACAGCGAATGATGTAGCCTCGGCGGGGGACATTCTTCCGGACGCAACCGGCCTGCCCGCTGTCCGCTTCATCATCGCATCCGTCTGTTTTTCCATCGCCTGGTTGATCGCATTCGCACTTCCGGTTACCAGCATTCCACCAACAAATAAAAGGATGATGGCTTTCCAGTCGTACTCCTTTACCCTCGGCGCAAGCAGGTAGCTGATCACGGCTGAAAAAACGACCATAAAACTGAGGTTGAATTTAACCAGCAGCATATAGTCTTTCAACTTTTCAGCAATCTTAAAAGAACCAGATTGTTTGATAGTTTCGGGCGACATCAGGCGATAGGGTTTATCCCCGGAACTAATGGTGCTGTTCATCGGCTCCAAGTGGTTCTGTTTGCGGGATGAATTCCCTTCCGTCCTTACCATAGTCATAAGCCCAGCGGTGAACTTCGGGGATCTCTCCGGGCCAGTTTCCATGACCAGGACGGATCGGAGTGGTCCATTCAAGTGTATTTGCCTGCCATGGATTTTGTGTAGTTACTTTTCTTCCCTTGAAAATGGAATAGAAAAAGTTAAATACAAACATCAGCTGCACGGCGAAAACCACCATGGCAACGGTTGATATAAATCTGTTGAGATCTCCAAACTGATTAAATGACGCCCACCCCTGGTATTCTACATAACGGCGTGGCATACCCGCTAATCCCTCATAATGCATCGGCCAGAAAATCAGGTAGGCCCCGGCAAATGTTACCCAGAAATGTATATAGGACATCGTATTGTTTAAATATCGTCCATACATTTTCGGAAACCAGTGGTATACCCCGCAGAACATACCAAAAAATGCAGAAACTCCCATCACAATATGAAAATGTGCGATGATGAAATAGGTATCATGCAGGTGGATATCCAAGGTAGAATTGCCCAGAAACACGCCAGTCAAACCGCCGGAAATAAACGTACTCACAAAAGCAATCGCAAATAACATCGCGGGAGTAAACCGGATATTGCCGCGCCAGAGTGTCGTAAGCCAGTTGAAAACTTTAATGGCTGAAGGAACGGCGATCAGAAGGGTCAGCAAAACAAATACAGACCCGAGAAAAGGATTTAATCCCGTTACGAACATATGATGCGCCCATACAAGGAATGCGAGGATCGTGATCGCAAATAATGAACCGATCATCGCCATATAACCGAAAATCGGTTTGCGTGAGTTGATCGCCATCACTTCCGACACAAGACCCATGGCCGGCAAAATAATAATATATACCTCCGGATGACCCAGGAACCAGAATAAATGCTGGAAGAGAATCGGCGAACCACCCTCGTTGGGAAGAGCCTTATTGGTCGCGGTGATAAAGATATCTGAGAGATAAAAGCTCGTACCGGCATGCCGGTCGAACAGCAATAATATCAAACCTGAAAGAAGAACCGGGAAGGAAAGTACACCCAGGATCGCAGTAAAGAACAGCGCCCAGATCGTGAGCGGCAGCCTGGTCATACTCATGCCCTTGGTTCGCATATTGAGAATCGTCGTAATATAATTCAGACCACCTAACAGGGATGATACCACGAATAATGCCATCGCTGTGATCCAGTAATCCATTCCTCCTTTCGACCCCATATTTGCATCTCCCAGGGCACTCAATGGAGGATAAATCGTCCATCCCCCACTGGCCGGACCGGTTTCAATAAATAACGACGTAATCATCACCACGCTCGCCATCCAGAAAAACCAGTAGGATAACATATTCAGAAAGGGTGACGCCATATCACGCGCTCCGATCTGCAAAGGAATCAGAAAATTGGCAAAAGTTCCGCTGAGCCCGCCTGTCAGTACAAAGAAAACGAGCACGGTACCATGCATCGTAACAAGTGCATAATAAGCTTCGGGTTGGATTTTTCCACCCTTGGCCCATTTACCCAGAACATCTTCCAGCCAGGGAAACGTTGAATCCGGATATCCCAGCTGAAGTCTGAACAGCACCGACATTAAACCACCCAGAATCGCCCAGATCATCCCCGTTATCAGGAACTGTTTACAGATCATTTTATGATCCTGGCTGAATACATATTTGGTTATAAAAGTCTCTTTGTGATGATGGCCATCATGTTCTCCATGATGAGCGTCGTGCGAAACGACTGCCTCACCGGGTCCATGTATCGTCAAATCAGTACTCATCATTAAAAATTTATCTTTATTTAATTCGTCAACTTTTAAGCTCAATGCGTAACGCTTAATGCGTAATGCTTTTTTCCGCCACCGTTTCACCCACCGTAGCTTTAGCGAAGGTGGGCCAACTGTTTTACCCGCCGAAGCTTTAGCGAAGGCGGGTCAACTTATTTCGACGCAACCAATTTCCCAGGCGCACTGACAGCAGTGGTTTTAGTAGAATCAGCCGCCGGTGCCGGCAATTTATCCTTCATCACCAGCGTATAATTCGGAACCTGTTTTGCCCTCCATAATATAAATTCTTCCTCGGTAACAACCTTGATAATTCCCTTCATGGTATAATGTCCGCGACCGCACATCTGATCGCAGGAAATTTCATAATCAAAATCCGGATTACCGGTCGACTTTTTCATTTCTTCCGTCGTATACAAAGGTGTAAACCACATCGTGGTCGGAGTACCCGGTACCGCATCCATTTTCATTCTGAAATGAGCCAGCCCCACATCATGAATCACGTCGCGGGAGTTGATGATCAGTTTCAGGGGTTGTTTCACCACCGTATACATGGTTTGCTGGACCACGATATCGTCATGCGTTTTCGGATCATCCCAGAGTAAACCCAGCGAATTATTTTCAGCGTCACTGATATTCTTGTAATATTTATTTCCGAATACGCCATCCTTACCCGGATAGCGATAGATCCATCCAAATTGCTTCCCGGTAATTTCTACCTGTAAAGCATTTTTGGGAGCTTCTCCTGTTATCTGGAACCAGTACATCAGACCAAAACCAACCAACACAGTCAGTGCGATGGCCGGAACGACAGTCCAGATAACTTCGAGTTTATTGTTATGGGGGAAATAATATCCCTTCCTTTTTTCAGAATACTGGTATTTGAAGGAAAACCAGAATAGCAGAATCTGTGTGATAAAAAATACCACACCGGTGATCGCAATCGTGATGTAAAGCATCTGATCAATTTTCTGACCGTGATCAGATGCGGCTTTTCCCAGGATCTTGCCTTTAAATAATTCATTACACCAGTAAACACCAATCAGACCGAGCACCAGGAAAACAATCATCAGAAATCCATTGACCCTGTTATTCGCTTCGTTATTTTTCTTCTCCCCTTTCAGAATGCCTACATACTCACTGGCCTTCGCAATCTGAAATGTGATCACAAACCCCAACAATAAAATCGCAAACAGAAAATAACTGGACATGATGCTTAAAAAAATTTAATCGTTTAAATCCTTACTGATAACAGAACGACTAAGTATGATGAATAATACTTTCTTTAAAGAACGGATGGTTTGTAGACATCAATGGGAACTTCGCCAAAACATTCCCTGTCTGATAGATGATCAGTCCAACGAAACCAGCCGCCAGGCCGATGTCAAAAAGATTCATCGGAACATGATCCGGGACCAGACTTCCAAAAACCATCTGGTAGAAATCCACCCAGTGTCCAACCAGCAAAGCTACAGACATAAAGGTTACTGTGGTATAGTTGCGTTTTGAGCTGGCCCGCATAAAAATTAACAGGGGAGCCAGGAAATTGATACAGAGATTCAGGTAAAAAAGTCCTGTATATGGACCTTCAAACCGGGGCCTGAAATAAGTTGTTTCCTCCGGAATATTGGCATACCAGATCAGCATAAACTGAGAAAACCACAGGTAGGTCCAGAAAACAGAAAATGCAAACTGGAATTTACCGAGATCATGCAGATGTTCTTTATTCACATATTCCAGATACCCCTTGTTTTTCAGATAAATAACAAACAGGCTTATCAAAGCAACCCCTGCAACAAAAGTGCTTGCAAATGTATACCAGCTGTACATCGTACTGAACCAGTGTGCGTTGATGCTCATCAGCCATAACCAGGGTACAGTGGACGCCACCGTCAGTGCAAACCAGACAATAAAAAGGGCGGCCCAAACCGTATTCTTCCAGATATATTTTTTGCCCTCTTCGACAGAGAGCGCATGGTCGTCAATTTCACGGCTCAGCTGGCGCATTTTATATCCCAGAATCGTCCACAAACCAATCGTCAGTGTTGTCCAGATGATAAAAAAAGTCGGATTCAAAAATCCCTTTTTCCCATCTAATATGGGATCTTTTGCAACCGCCGCTTTATCAAGCCATTCGTAGATAAAAGCTTTATGTCCCAGTACAATACTCAAAAGAATTATAAACGTGATGGCGCCGATCACCGGAACACAGGCTGAAATAGCCTCAGTTACCCTGCGGAAAGCCATATTAAATCCTGCCCATGCAAGGGTAGTCGCACAAAAGAAGAACATGGCGGCATTTACAACCAGCAGAAAATAAACGCTGTTCTGTAAAAGTGCGGCCCAGAATCTGATCTGTTGTGCTTCGTCGCCTCTTCCATAAACAAAATATCCGACGATGAGTGCAAGAAACCCTGCAGCCATCAGACCCATCGACCACATCCTGAAACCAGAAGGAATTTCAAAACGCTCTTTAATTGACATTCTTAAAAGTTTTTATACTGCTCTTCTAATTTTTCTTACCCGTTGAATCTGCTGCCGCAGCCGGATGTCCCGCTGCCTGCTTTGATTTGATATAGGCAATCACCATCCAGCGCTGCCGCGTATCCAGTTGGGAAGCATAACTTCCCATTTTATTTTTACCATAGGTAACAGAATAATACATCTGTCCTTCCGGCATCGCCTCATATTTTGCATCCCCGACCAGTGTGGCAGGTTTAGCCGGAAAAGGTCCGTCACCACCTCTGTACAGCGGACCGTTGCCATCCAGCTTCGTTCCATGACAAATTCCGCAGTTTACCAGGTACAGACGATTGGCTTCTGTCATAGTCTTATCATCCAAATTACTCAACGGGCTTCTGACAGATTTCGAAGCAACATAATTCGTGGTG
>DASSGT010000835.1:0-3174 GCA_035693345.1 Puia sp.
GCGGAACAGGCAAAATCAACAAAACACCACCCGTTATATTCATGTATGAGACGGGCAATTTCATGATAAGGCGTCTGAATGCCTGTAACATTCGAGCAGGCTGTGACCGCCGCTATTTTGATTTTTCTGTTTTTATATTGATGTAGCAATATTTTAAAGTGATCCAGATCCACCTGACCGTCACGATCCGGCTGAATGATCTCCACTGTAGCAATCGTTTCGAGCCAGCTGATCTGATTGCTGTGATGTTCCATATGAGTTATAAAGACAACAGGCCTCGACTCCTCCTCCAGCCGCAGACAATCCTTTCCAAAATAATCGCCCGCGCGTTCCGGTATTCTCATTCCCAATATCCGCTGTAGTTTGTTTACGGCGGCCGTCATGCCGCTGCCGCATAAAATCAATATATCATTGCTGTTTGCATGGACATGTTCTTTTATGATCTCCCGGGCTTCTTCATATGCCTGTGACATATATTTTCCTGTAACCGTAGTTTCTGTATGTGTATTGGCCAGAAAGGGTAATACTTTTTCCTGTATGAATAATTCAATCGGTTTGTAGGCCCTCCCGGTCGCCGTCCAGTCCGCATACACTATTTTCTTACACCCAAAGGGTGAATCAAACTCCTGTTCCTGCCCGATGATGTTCGCCCGGAAACCGGAGAAATATTCTTCAAGGGAATTTTTCAGATACATGGCTGGTTTATTTGGTATTTGCAGGAACATTCTTTCTAAATAAATAGTGCGGTTTCTTATTGAACTGCGGGCTGAACAGGTAAACCAGCAGGAAAATAAATGCAATCAATGCGAGAATAACCAGCCATTGGGATCCCGAGGTTTTCTGGATGGGTTGTCTGGATTTCGCATCACAAATCTCACCGGCACAATATTGGGCTTTATCCTTATAAATCAGAGAATAAAACTTACAACCGAGGCAGATGCCAAACGCTGATTCAAAGAATAGGAATATCAGGCAAAACAGACAACCAAAACCTGTTATTGGCGAGAATGCATTTACCACCACTAAAAAAGTGAACATAGTGGCGGATAGAAAAAGGCCGATGATCCAGGCGAAACGTTTTTGCCTGGCGCCCACGTATTCCGGTGTTTGATTCCTTACAATAAATCGCCCGATAATAAGCGAAGGAGCATACCTGGGATTTATAAATACCCGGACTATAAAGTCCACCAGAAAAACCGTCACCGTATATTTAACCAATACAAAGTCACCATTAAAAATGATGAGCATCAGGCCTATAAAAATGATTAAAAATAAAATCCCTGCTGATGCCCTGATTTCCCTTTCATTTAAGACGGCGATTGGATAACCCGGAACGGTTTCTCCAAATTGAATGATCGTATTCATGCAGTTTTTTTTAGTGGGTTTATTACTGTCTGAATACAAGAATATATCAATTCCCGGATCTTTCTAAGTGGCTGTCAACATACGGCGGTTGCAGGTCAACCAAAAACACATCCGGGTCAATGGGGAAATAACTATAATGCAACCTGGCAGTCAGGTTGCATTAAGCCCCGGGATTATTGGTTCGTGACAAATATTTTTCGTGTCGCGAAGATAAAAACCTGATGTATCAAAATGAGGCTATCATAATCAAGCGGGGTGAATGGCAGGGTTCAAAATCGTTCATCGCATAATCACCAAATACCTTCTCTACTCTCATACCACACGCGGCAAACATTTTTTTAAAGTCTGCAAGAGAAAACCAGGCCACCTTTTCAATATGTTCCTGACCGGAACCGGTTGAGTCGTGTTCAATCCGGATCTGTTTATAAAAATGCTTTTCATCCATCCACCGGTTGATATTATAATAAATACCGTCGATCTCTTTTTGTTCAGAAGTCTTCAGATTCTTTTCCGCATAATAGATATTGAGATAATCCAAAACCAGTTTTCCTCCGGGTTTTAATGCCAATGACATATTCTTCATGACCAGCCTGTGTTCTGCCTCGTCTTTGAAATAGCCGAAACTGGTGAACAAATTAAATACATAATCAAAATGGGCGCTGCCAAAACTTTTTCTCATATCATGCTGCACAAAAAGGAGCGAAGGAGATGTAAATTTTTTTGCCTGACGAATACTTTGCAGTGACAGATCGATACCGATCACATCATGACCCCTTTTTGCGAGCTCAATGGAATGACGTCCCGCTCCGCAGCCTACATCAATCATTTTCGAATGGGCAGGCGGTTCCAGTACATCCATCAAATGATCAATAAAATCAGCGGCTTCCTGTTGATCGCGATTTCTATAAAGCTGGTGATAATAGCTTGAATCAAACCAGGTTTTGTACCACGGACTGCCCTTTAAATCGATTGTTGTAATGTTTTTCGCAGGGATGTTTTTGTTGTTCATTTTTTTATTTTTTGAGCAACAAAAGTATCCGGAGGTCAAAGCGTGGCCATTGATCTATGTCAAGAAAGAAAATCGTTTATCTTTTTGTTTGCCGCTTACGGACCCGGCTAAGAGTTTCCGGTGTCACACCCAGATAGGACGCGAGCATATGCTGGGGCACTCTTTGAGCGATGGAGGGATAAGTCCTGAGAAAGTCCAAATATTTCTCTTCAGCACTCGCGCTCAGGGAAGCAGCAATACGTTTATCTTTTTCCGCCGCGTGTTTTTGCAGACCCTTTGTAAAGGCTTCTGCAAAACCCGGAATATGATCCATGATTTGCTGGTTGGCAGCCATATCGGATATCAGGATGTCGGTGTCTTCAATCGCGTCTACAAAAAAACTGCAGGGCGTACCATATCGCTGGCTGTCGATATCTGAAATCCACCAGGTTTCCGGTAGAAACTGCAGAATATGTTCCTTTCCCTTTGCATCGATAATATATTTGCGCAAACATCCGCGGGTAACAAACGCTCCCCATTTTAATACCTCTCCTTCGCGTATTAAAAATTCCCCCTTCTTCAGAGTTTTCGGAATATTCAATTTCCTGATGAATTCAAATTGTTCATCGGATAAGGGAAACCGCTTTTCATAAAAGGTTCTTAATACCTCATACATAAATACAAAGTAAAAAAACAACCCGGAAATTGCCCCGAAATAATAAAGCACCTGAAAGTATAACCCTCAGGTGCTTTATCAACATAAAATATCCCCTTTGCTGACCTTAATACCCTCCTCCTGAAGGGGCGCCGGTGACAACAAC
>DASSGT010000836.1:0-2380 GCA_035693345.1 Puia sp.
TGCAAGTGTTGCAGAAATATCTTTTCGGGGTAAAACGCTAACCTGCGTAAAGCCTTCTACGTATATGAATCTGAGCGGGAAGGCCGTGAAGTACTGGCTTGAAAAGAAGAAAATCCCGCTGGAACGCCTTCTGATCATCACCGACGATATCGCATTGCCAATGTCCCGGTTACGTTTAAGGGGTAATGGGACGGATGCGGGTCATAACGGGTTAAAAAGCATATTTTCTGAACTGCAGACCGATCAGTACCCTCGTCTCAGATACGGTATCGGGAACGATTTTCCCCGTGGTATGCAAGTTGAATGGGTGTTGGGAAGATGGAGGGAACAGGATCTTCCGCTCTTAAAAATAAAGAATGAAAAGGCCGTTCAGGTGGTTGAAAGCTTTGTATATATGGGGCTGGAAAGGACTATGAATGATTACAACAAAATAGAGATAACGCTATGATTTGTAATTGGGAATCATTATTTTAGCAGTCACATTCCAATCGGGCTCAGAGCCCAGTCCACTTCCTATGTTGAAACCCATGCCTTTCCAGGCCTTTTGAACAAAAAAAATCTTCTATTTAAAACCTTAATCGAATATGAAAATATTCTGCGTCGGGCGTAACTACGTTGCGCATGCCATTGAATTAAATAATGAGGTGCCGGATGAACCGGTCATCTTCATGAAACCCAAAAGCGCCCTCTTACAGGCCCACACTCCTTTTTATTATCCTGAGTTCACCAACGAATTGCATTATGAATGCGAGCTGGTGTTACGTATTTCAAAAAACGGGAAATATATACAGGATCGTTTTGCTTCTAAATATTATGATGCCATTAGTGTGGGTATCGACTTTACTGCCCGGGATATTCAGAACGAGCTGAAGGAAAAAGGACTGCCCTGGGAGAAAGCCAAGGCCTGGGATAATTCAGCTGCTGTTGGAAAATGGACTCCTATGCAGAATGTGAAAAACAAAAAAGAGATCAACTTTGGTCTGTATAAAAATAAGGAACTGGTGCAATCGGGAAAGTCAAGTCTCATGCTTCATAATTTCGACCAGATTGTGGCTTATATTTCTACATACTTTTCAATAAACATCGGGGATCTCATTTTTACAGGAACACCCGCTGGTGTAGGCGAGTGTGTCGTCGGCGACGAACTCGAAGCATTTATCGAAGAAGAAAGTATGCTTTCGCTGGAGATAAAGTAAAAACTTGTCCCATCTTCTTGAATTTTTGAAGAACAGTTTTCCAAAGTTCCCTGTCCGTCCCGCCACATGCGGGATCAAATGATTGCAATGGTCGATGCCGGATTATTGATTCGCGCCTTTAGATTGATGGCCACAGCCCGTGCCATGGCGGCCACTTATGAACAAAACAGACAGATCTGTAAATACGTCCACTCCACTTCGTCCGGCCACGAAGCCATCCAGCTGGCGACCGCTTTTCAGCTTTCATCAGAGGATTTTGTAAGCCCGTATTACCGCGATGAAAGTATATTACTCGGACTCGGATTTTCTCCAGAGATCCTGATGCGACAATTGCTCGCTAAGGGAAATGATATTTTTACGGGTGGAAAAGTATACTATACACATCCCAATTTTCGGGGCGCAGACAAACCGACCATCATTCACCAGAGTAGCGCGACGGGTATGCAGGCTATACCCGCTACGGGAGTTGCTCAGGGTTTAGCTTTTCTTGAGAAGACAAATTCAGGTGAGCAACGGCCGCTCATTCTTTGCTCTTTCGGCGATGCCAGTATCACGGAAGGAGAAGTGAGTGAGGCTTTCCAGGTGGCTGTATTAAAAAAGCTGCCTATCATTTATCTGGTGCAGGACAATGAGTGGGGCATCAGTGTTTCGTCTGATGAAGCCAGGAGTATGGATGCGTTTGAATATGCAGCCGGTTTTCCCGGGATGGAAAGAATTAAGATCGATGGTTCTGATTTTGAACAGTCATTCAATTGCATGGAACAGGTTTTCCGGTATGTCCGTACGTACAGGAGCCCCTATCTTGTACAAGCGCGGGTGCCCCTGTTAACACATCATACCAGCGGTGTTCGGATGGAAGCCTATCGCACAGAAGAGGATCTCCAAAAGCACCGCGCGGCGGATCCCCTGATTCTGATTAAAAGACAATTACAAAGACATGGCGTTTCCCAGGAACATATAGCTGATATTGAAAAAGAAGCAGCCCTGCAGGTAGCTGCTGATTTTAAAACCGCTGTCGCTTCTCCAGAACCGGCACCAGCCTCAGCGGGCGAATATATTTTCGTTCCGACAACCGTCATAGATGAATCGGGTGAACGCAGTCCGGCAAATGCAAAAAAAATTCCGATGGTAGACGCGGTGCTGTATGCATTGCGCGAGATCATGGAAGATTTTCCGGAAGCCAT
>DASSGT010000837.1:0-13110 GCA_035693345.1 Puia sp.
TACCACAGGTGCCAGCCTTTCGGTGGGAGAACAGGTCCAGCAAAGCGGAATCACTAAAAATAATTTTGAAAATGATTTGCATTATACGCTGACGTCTGCCGACCGGCATAGTGAACAGAACTGGACGATTCAGGCTTCCAACAACGATTATTCACTTTCCTGGGGCCTGGGTCATTTTATAAATGGTTACGGGAGTAATGACAAAAATTACAATTGGTATATCGATCAGTCAACCAGTGGAAATTTTGCCTCTGTAAACTGCGGACCGGCTTCTGTTACCATGGCAATCAAATGGGCGAATCCTGATTTTACAAAAACGGCCCTTGATGCAAGGATGAGCTATGAAGTAAGTGGCGGATGGTGGTTCACCAACGATATAGATTCTTATTTAACTGATAACAATATTACACATGCGATCGTTGCACTGACGGATCAGGCAGATGGTACCGCTGCCATTCTGAAAAAGCAATTGATGAATCAGCAGATCATTATTCTTTGCCTGGACATGAATCATGTGCGCCCTTCAGCAGACACATTGTACCGGACAGATAAATTTTATAACACAACCCCGGCCTGGGGCCATTTTATTGTTTTGAAAGGATATAAAATAACGGACGGAGAATTATATTTTGAGGCATATGATCCGTATAGTTTTGGTAGGAAGAACAACGACAATACATTGAAAGGTATGAACCGGTATTATCGGTATGAAGATCTGGCCGCAGCCTGTCTTCAATGGTGGAACTATGCATTTGTCATTGCAAAAAAAGGAGAGTCCTTAAGCCTGGATGCCGCAAACAGAAAATTAAATGCTGCCCTTGTTCCGGCAGCGCATAGTACTTCCAGCAAATTTTAACCGAAGACGATTTACCCTTTTAAGGAAACTTTTGCGCCAAACTAGCGGGTTTCACAGATTCTGATCAATCATCGCAATCGAAAGAGGTAATTATTGCAGAAACAGGGGTTGGTCCGAAGAATTTTCAGACAATTTTTCAGTTTCCAATACTGGTTTGATTGTTGAATTCTCCCTGGGATGACTCAGGTAATTGAACATCCCGATTTTGTAGCAAACTACGACCAGCAGCTCCTGGATTCTTATTCAACCACCATTACGGGTGTTGTCAAAAATGCTTCACAGGCAGTGGCGCATATTCATGTCACAAAGAAAACAAAACATCCCCGAACAGGGAAGTGGGTGGAAATGCCGGCTTCCGGTTCAGGGTTCGTGATTTCTACCGATGGTTATATGGTGACCAATCACCACGTGATAGAAGGCGCCAGTCTTATTAAAACTTCATTTGCCGACGGACTGGAATTAACTGCCAGCCTGATCGGTGCGGATCCTTCAACAGATATAGCTGTTTTAAAAGTTTATAAAGAGGATCTGAAACCATTGCAATTTGCGAATTCTGACCTGCTTGAACCGGGTCAGATTGCAATAGCCATTGGCAATCCGATGGGTCTGCAGCACACGGTGACAGCAGGAGTTGTTAGTGCGACCGGTCGTACACTCAGAGCAAATAATGGAAGACTGATAGATGATGTTATTCAGACTGATGCCGCCCTGAATCCGGGAAACAGTGGAGGACCTTTAGTGAATTCGGAAGGGAAAATAATAGGCGTAAATACAGCTGTGATTGCGGCGGCGCAGGGACTATGTTTTGCGGTTTCTTCCAACCTGGCCACATACGTGGCTGGTCAGTTAATTATGCATGGTAAAGTGAAAAGGGCTCATTTGGGAATTGCTGCACAACCCGTGAATCTGACACCGCGTATGATAGGAGCAAACCAGTTGCGGACAAAAACCGGTGTATATGTTTTTGAAATCACAGCTGACGTAAATGCACAAAACAACCAGCTAAAATTGGGAGATATCATTGTAGAATTCGAGGATAAACCAGTGGCCACCGTAGATAACCTGCATAAATATTTAAACGAAAATGTGATCGGAAAAAGAATTGCACTGGGGATTTTGAGAGCAGGAAGAAAGCAAATGATTAGTGTGGTACCGGGAGAATTGAAGTAGTTCTAACAGATCGTTTTTGCAAAACCATATCCGTTCACTTCTTTTCCGAAATGTTTACATAATCATTGATGATAAATTTAGTTTCGGTAAAGTAAAGTTAGAAAGAATCGTTAAATTTAGGAACATTAAAAACGATTGCTATGAACACTCAATCTATCTACAGGGTTGGCATTGTTCTATATGCCTTAGTTATCGGCTTCTTCGGGGTCAATCATTTTTTAAATGGTACCGGTTTTCAGAATACCATTCCATCCTTTCTTCCTTATCACATTTTCTGGGTTTATCTTACGGGAGCCGCGCTGATCGCAGTAGCCATTGCATTTTTAACGGGTAAGCAAACCAAACTGGCTGGTTTGTACTTATTCGCTTACCTGATCATTATTGTACTGACCATTCATTTGCCGGCTGTTATCCGTTCGGAAGGTAATCCGATCATCAGCATCGCTCTTACAAATCTCGTAAAAGACACCGGACTGGCGGGTGCTGCTCTGATGATCGCGGGCACCGGACACAGGATCAGCTGATTTTTTTTACAAAAGTCTGTGACGTCGGAATCTTATTTAGCAGAAGTAATCGATCTTCAAACCTGCAGTCGTTTTTCATAAGGCACCATTTCCCCATATTCTATATACCGTTTAAGTATCCTTAAATACATGGCCCAGCAATAGCTGGAGATTTTGAAATGTTCATTTTCTTGCGGCCAGCCCGTGTGATAAAAATTTACACCTGTCCTGCTTTGATGGTTCCTGACATCGAAACCAACTTTTGTGCCCAGCCAATCGTCATCTGCTTCAGTCATTTTCAATTCAAATAAGCTGCCTTTTACATATTCTGTAACGATCGCTTTCCAGATATAACCGGGACCGAAATCCAATGTATAAATGCCACCCGGAGACGGGTTAGCTTCCGAACTCTTGGTCCACCACTTATCAAGTCCTTCGGAAAGAGAGATGATTTCAAAGACTTTTTCAGCTGGTGCTTCGATCGGGAAATTATGAAATATGTCGGCCATGACGATCTGTTTTAGAGCTGTTCAAAAAAATGAATACTGACAGTCAAATTTATATCTTTATACAGGCATCTGTCTCAATTTGGGAACGTGTCAGCTATGATAAATTGGCATGTCCATTGCATTGTTATATTGAGTATTTTTCAATCAATATCCTGCGATATGAATAAAATAATGATGCTTTTATTCTTACTGACGATTTCCATTCACGGCAATAGTCAGATGAAAGCACAGATCGACAAAAAGTCTAAGGAATTCACCATTAATCCCGGTTCTGATCCCAAAGCGGAATATAAAATATTTGGCTACCAGTTTCCCAACGCGACTACCAAACTGATGATCTGTTTCTCTTCTTACAGATATGATGTTACCGAAAATGTAAACAAATGTCCGCTGGGGGCATATTTTGATTCAGGTCGCATGAAAGAAGGAGACAGAATACTGTACCTCGGTAATGTGGGTTCATTTGGGAAAATGAGTTTTATATCTGCGACAGGTACAAAGACGCTTTTTTATATTCCCAAAGATAAATTCGTAATCAAATAATCCGGCACAACACTCCACCGGTTTATCCATTTGATCCGAAGCAATAATTCATAGATTTTCTCCTCATTTAGAAGATGATGATCGTCCGGATGACGATTATCACAGATTAATTATCGTACACACATGTATCATTAGCGTACAATTATTTATGAGTAGAATTACAATAAGTTGATTATTAGCTTTTTGTATTTCGGTACTTTTTTAGTTATACACCGATGGCATATCATTCTATTTTTTCCGGATACTTAATTCCATGTTATGATAAAAAATTATCTCAAGATCGCCTGGCGTAACCTTATGAAGTATAAATATATTTCATTCATCAATTTATTCGGTTTAACCGTAGGCCTTACCTGTTGCCTGCTCATTATGACTTATATCATCAACGAATTAAGTTATGACCGTTATAATAAAAATGGAGAGAACACTTACCGGGTTACCCGGAGCTTTAATAATGCTGAAGGAGTAGTTTCTCTTACGCTGAGTACGGTCGCCCCTCCGTTTGGGTATTATTTCCCGACAGATTTTCCTGAAATAAAAAAAATGACAAGGCTGATCGATAACGGTACCACACCCATAAAGTACAAGGACAAGTTGCTGAACGAGTCCGATGTATATTTTGCAGATGAAAATTTATTCGAAGTTTTCACGCTGGATGTCTTAAAGGGTGATCCCAAAACAGCGCTTAAGGATCCGTTTTCCGTAATGCTCAGTGAAGAAACAGCCAGGAAATATTTTGGAAACGAAGATCCTATCAACAAAGTACTCAGGGCGAACAACCAGTTCGACGTGAAAGTCACCGGGATCTACAAGGGGTTTCCGGCAAATTCGCACATGCATCCGGGCATGCTGGTTTCGTTCTCCACATTGAATGATCCAAATGTATATGGGGCTGACAATATGCGAACCAACTGGGGTAATAATTCCTTCTTTACTTTTTTGGTTTTACCCGATCACTTCAATCCGAAAAATTTAATAGATCGCTTCCCTGCTTTTGTGGACCGTCGTATGGATCATAAAATTTACAATGGAGATCTGCCCTCAAAATATACGAAGCTGGGATTACAAAAGTTGACGGATATCCATCTCTATTCGCATACAGATTATGAAGCAGAGCCGAATGGTGATATCAGCCGCGTATATATTTTTTCCATTATCGCATTGTTCATACTACTCATAGCCTGTATCAATTACATGAATCTGTCGACGGCACGTTCTGCATTAAGAGCAAGGGAAATTGGCATCCGGAAAGTGATTGGAGCAAGAAAAAAAGAATTAATATTTCAATTTCTCAGTGAGTCCGTACTGGTATCCTGGGCAGCCATCATTATTTCTTTTATTCTGTTATATTTTTCCCTTCCCTGGTTGAATAATATTTCAAAACAGAATCTGAGTGTAGATATTTTATTGAAGTGGCAGATCCTGATTCCCATTTTTTTTACTCCTTTCGTGGTGGGTATTTTATCGGGACTTTATCCCGCGCTGTTTATGTCTTCTTTCCAGCCGGTCAAAACCCTGAAGGGATTATTCAAAGTGGGAGCAGGTAATATTTCTTTCAGAAAGGTTTTGGTCGTAGCCCAGTTTTCCATATCCATTATTCTGATTATTACAACCATCATTGTATTCCAGCAGCTGCGTTATCTGCAACGAACTTCACTGGGATATGACAAAGAGCATATCATTACCATTCCATATAATAATTTTCTGAATACGCCCTATGAAGCGTTCAGAAATGACCTGCTGCAAAATTCAGATATAAAGGATCTCGCACGTTCATCGCGGATCCCAACCGGCAGGCTGCTGGATGCCATGGGAGCGTCCACCAATGCAGGCGACTCTCTGCGACCCATCACCGCCACAATAAAATATGTGGCTTCCGATTATGATTTTGTTCCAACATATGGTATAAAAATGATTGCCGGCCGGAATTTTTCACGAACATATGGAACTGACACATCGAATTTTTTATTGAATGAATCAGCAGTGAGTGCGATCGGCTGGAAAACCCCGGAAGAAGCAATCGGTAAAGATTTCAAATATGGATTTATAAAAGGCAAAGTGATTGGTGTCATGAGGGACTTTCATTTTGAATCGCTCCGGCAGAAAATAGTTCCGCTCGTTCTCATCAATCCGGCCGTCAGCCCGAATCAATCTTTATTTAACAGTCTGTCTTTAAAAGTAAGCGGTCATAATGTGGCGGGAACGCTGGCTTTCGTTGAGAAAACCTGGCGCAAATACCTGCCGGAAATTCCCTATCAATATACATTCCTGGATGAGAATTTTGCCAACCTGTATGAATCGGAACAGCGCCAGGGAACTTTATTTACTGTGTTTGCCTGTATCGCCATAGTGATCGCCTGCCTCGGATTATTTGGGTTATCTGCCTTTGCGATAACGCAGCGGGTCAAAGAAATTGGTGTGCGCAGGGTATTGGGTGCTAAAGTAAATACCATCGTCACTCTATTATCAAAGGACTTTTTAAAACTTGTTTTGATTGCGTCATTGATTGCATTCCCGGTTGCCTGGTATGCCATGTCGCACTGGCTCCAGGATTTTGCTTACCGGACAAACATACAATGGTGGGTATTTGTTCTGTCGGCTGTGCTGGCTTTGATTGTGGCACTGGGCACGATTAGTTATCATGCCATTAAAGCTGCAATTGCAAATCCGGTCACCAGCCTCCGGTCTGAATAGTTATTATTTCATGGCCAGAAGGTGGGTTTAATAGTTGATCCCCCATGAACCCTGCAGTCAACACAGAGTTCTGTTGAAAAAAGGTAAATGGGAAAAGGAGGATCAATACCCTGTCCAATCATGCTATTGCCATAAGGACCACCCGGTGGCAGAAAGAAATTTGATATATCCTGAAAATATGCTTTTTGTATAAAACAGGGTTCATAAACATCATAATAGGGTCTATAGTTCCACTGCGTTATTTCATTTTTATTAATAAATATTCGTCGTTCCTGTACAGTACTAAAACTGATATAACCAATACATTTTACGGTTGGATTATTTACACAAAGTATATTTCCCAGTTCTGAAAAGGGTTGCAGATCAAAGAGTGTTCCCAGCTGCTCGGTATTTTTTTTCAGGTTGGTCCAAAAATTAAAAGCTTCTGCAGAAATGGCATATTGTTTAACCAGGTCACTATATTCCGCAGATATTTTTTCTGAACCCGTAGGTATATCAATGACTTTATATTTATAAACGATATCACTGGACAATCTGGTAGTATTTGTCACTTCGATATTTGGCAAAAGCTCTGTCTGATAACACCTGAAAATCTGTCTTGTCAGATTTCTTTCTATAATATTGTTTTCGTCCACATATTCCAAATATGAATCATAAGCCGAATGATATTCCCATGATTCCACATTTTCCCAGCGATAGTATCTGGTATTATTGGTTGGATCATGCGTATCCAGGTAAATCTGTACACCGGAAGAATCCTGGATCCATTATACAGAATCTATGGGAGGGCTCGTTAATACTTTACTGAATGCGGAGCGAAATTCATTTCCGTCACTTGTAGTAATTTTTAACTGATATTGCTCACCTGAATTCAATAACAGTTGATTGGTTATATATTGCCCATTTCCCAGTTCGATGAACGGATAAATAACACCGGATGCGCCTACTACAAAAACTGACGCGCCTGTTTCCTTTACCGTCGCGGCCGAATCTGTCAGGGACTTTGTTCTGGAGAGCGTGATATGGGTTGAATCATTGCCACTGATAACAATGCCGTCAACTACTAAAAAAAAAGGATTGTTTTTTACAGACGGGGGATTATAAACTTCTTTACAGCCTGAGATAATAATACTCAGAGAATAAATAACAAAAACATATTTCAGCTTTCTCATACAGGACGGCATTTTAGAAGTCCCGCTGGCAGTCAGATACTAAGCTACAAAATATCGACAGGTCTGTAAGTCCGCCATTCTCATATCAATATATCGCTCTTAACAATTGGTCAAATCACAACCTTTTTAACGTAAATTACGTAGTAATAACCTGTTAAACTCACCTCGTATTCCTTTCTTCTAAGCCGGAACTCAATATATAACCGAAACAATACGTCGTTTGATGAAGTACAGGATGGCTGTTTTGATACTACTGATTTGCTTTCGGTCTTTCTCCCAAACGCAAACCTGTCCCATCAATATCAATTTTGCCACGGGTGATCTCACACACTGGTATGCATATACAGGCAATAATGCCAATGGAAATGGAGAGACGGCGATAAAAAAAACATACGATTCCACAAATCCCGCTCCGACTGGTACGATTGGCGCTTCAGTTATGACTGAATACGGACTACCCTCCAGACCTGGCATTCAGGTGATAACAATCAGGTCAATTGATGTTTTTGGCGGGTTCCCTACCATTCCGACGCTGAATGGGTATGATTATAAATATTCAATTTTACTAGGTTCTACGGCTGTTTCAAGAAATGGTGGTCCAAACGGTGCCAGCGCCGGCGGTTATATTCGCGGGGTCAGTTATGGTATTCATGTTCCTCCCGGTCCGGCCACAGAGCCTTATACTATGACCTATGCCTATGCCATGGTGCTGGAAAACGGCACCCATATGTCCAGTCAGCAACCTTATATTTCGGTTACCCTTAAGACATCAGCTGGCGTGATCACCTGTGCCTCACCGAATTATTTACTTCCGACTTTCGGTTCCGGGGGTCCATTTGGAAATAATAAAGGACTGACACTTGACAGTGCAACGGCTAAAGGCAACGGATTTAAAGTAAGTTCCATGCGTTCTCCCAATGAGGACCCCGGTCCAAACGGCGGAGGGAGTGGTCAATACCTGCAGGACGTGTGGACAAAAGGCTGGACCGAAGTTACCTACGACCTCTCTCCGTACAGGGGGCAGGATGTAAGCCTGACTTTTGAAGCTGATAATTGCGTCCCGGGGGGCCATTTTGCATACGGATATATCGCAATCCGGAACAGTTGCGCCGGTCTGATCATCAGTGGTGACTCGTTGGTGTGTAATAATTCTGTTACAACTTATTCTGTTCCTACTCTGGCAGGAGCAACTTATAATTGGTCAATACCCGCAGACTGGACATTGCTGTCCAGCGATACCAGCAATATCATACAGGTGAAGTCAACACAAAACGGAGGTTCAGTTGCCGTACACGAGAAAAATAGCTGTGCTGACCTTTTGGATACAATTCAGATAAAGACACTGCCCTCACCGGTCGGCGGAGCACTTCAGGGTGCCGCAACTGTTTGCGCCGGAGTAAATAGCACCATATTGACCTTAGCAAATTATTCCGGTGTCATAAAAAACTGGCTTTCATCATCTGATGGAAATACATTTGTGGTCATTCCTGATACTACCCCACAATACACGGCTCAGAATCTGAGTGATTCAACGATTTACCGGGTTGAGGTGGGTAAAGGAGATGTCTGTCCATCAGATACGAGTACACAGGCACTCGTAGCAGTTGATCAGAAAACAGTAGGAGGGCAAATAACTCCCGCCGAGTCAACATTATGTTTTGGTCAGTCTGCCGGTGAAATTCTGACCTTATCCGGTTATACGGGTTCGGTTGTAAACTGGCAATATTCTACGGATGGAACAAATTGGACCAATTTTACACCTGCGATCAACACGCCTGCAAATAACGTAAAGGACATTACTGTGTCCACCCAGTATCGTTTGATCGATAAAAATGGCGTATGTCCGGAGGATACAAGCTCGATCGCCAGCATCGCTTTTGATCCTGTATCATTTCCACAGGCTACCGCTTACCCGGCGGATACAACGATTTGTTACGGGACCATGGCATCACTGAATGCCAGTATCCAAATCGGGACAAGTTATACCTGGGAGCCCGTATCAAGCGGTAACAGCGATATTGGTACAACTCCTTATAATGTTTTAAACCAGGTGTCGCCACAGACTACCACAGATTATATTTTAAGGATCATAAATAAAGGATGCCCGAATCCATTGCTGGATACTTTCCATGTTGCGGTACTTGAACCTGTGATCGTGGATGCCGGGAGGGATACTTCTGTAGTTGTTGGCCAACCTATGCAATTTCACGCTTCATCCAGTGACCCGGGACCAGATAGTTTTTCCTGGTCGCCGGTGATCGAACTCAATGATCCTTTGATTCCGGATCCTCTGGCGATTTATACGATGGAAGACAATATTATCAGATATGCAGTTACTGCAACTACTCCATTCGGTTGCACGGGTGTTGGATATATTACTGTAAAAGTTTTTAAAACAAAACCTGATATATTCGTTCCGAATGCGTTTACACCTGGCGGAACCGTAAATACTTTATTCAGGCCGATACCGGTCGGCATTTCATCATTGCGTTATTTCAGAGTATATAACAGGCTGGGTCAATTGGTGTATAATACATCAGCCATCGGCAGTGGCTGGGATGGAAGACTAAATGGTTCTCTTCAAAGCTCCGGAGGGTATGTGTGGATGGTACAGGGAATTGACTATCAGGGAAACGTCATTACAAAAAGCGGTACAATGGTTTTGGTGAGATAATGATTGGCCTGAGTCTTAACCTAGTTTGGGTCATTTGATTCCCGCAAAAGCTGCAAAGCAAAGATTCTTATGAAGAATTTCGGTATGACTGAAACCAATTTTTTTCATGAGTTCCAATTGATAATTCAGGGACCTGGGTGAATCCTCTTTGCTTACATAATCAAGCACTTTTTGTCTGTATTCCCTTCCACCCAGATTTTCCAGGTAATCGCCATACTTTTCCCATATATACTGATCCAGTATTTCGATATCCTGTGTAATTAAATCGGAAATCATCAGGCAGCCGCCTGGTTTTAATGTGTTGAATAATTTTCTGAAAACAAATTCCCAATCTGCATCATCACGTAAATGATGCAATACAGCACCGGCCAGAATGATGTCAAAATGATCTTTCTTCAGATGAATCTCCCGGATGTCTCCATGAATGATCTCTGCTTTTTTTTCAGTAACCTGTGAAACTCTTTCATACGCTTTATCCAGCATCGGTTTACTCAGGTCAACCATTGTGCAGTTCAGATTTTTCATTTTTGAAAGCATCATCAATGTATAATTACCCGCTCCACAACCAATATCCAGCAAAGTTTCCGCGTCCGGTCTGATCCTCCTGGCGGCTTCAGTAATCAGCTCCAGGGAAATCTTCGCATCAATCGTCGAGACCTGACCGCTGTCCAGGTTGGAAAATCGTTCCACATCTTTATCGAATCGTTCCCTGATTTCTGCAATGGTTGATTTGTCCTTCATCTGTCACAATATTTCAATACGGGGTCTAATGTATATTAATCTTTAAAAAATACAAAATGACAACAAATTCATTTAAAGGGAAAAAGGCCGTAATCATCGGAGGTTCCAGCGGTATTGGCAAAGCAACAGCAAGACAATTGCTGGTCGCTGGAGCAACAGTCTATATCGTGAGCCGCGATCAAAAAAGTCTGAATATGGCAGCTGATGAGTTGCGGACGTATGGGGATGTTTTCCCTGTGCAGACAGATATTACCAATACTGTTCAGGTACAAGACTTCTTATTAAAAATGGATAATGAGTTCGGTAAAATAAGTTTCCTCGTAAATGCTTCCGGAATATTCAGTCCGAAAGCATTCTTACACAGCACTATGGAAGACTATGACAGTTACCTTAACCTGAACCGTGGGTTTTTTTTCATAACCCAGGGTATCGCAAAAAAAATGAAAGAGCATGGGGGCGGTTCCATTGTTAACGTGGGATCTATGTGGGGAAAACAGGCTGTAAAAGCTACACCTTCTTCCGCATATTCCATGCAAAAAGCAGGCTTGCATTCACTCACACAACACCTGGCCATGGAATTGGCGGACGCAGGCATTCGCGTGAATGCTGTGTCTCCTTCAGTGGTTGCAACCCCGGTTTATGATAAAGTATTTGGTGGCAAAACACAGGCAATCGAAGCGTTAAAAAACTTTGATGCTTTTCAGCCTATCGGGAGAAACGGTCAGGCGGATGATATCGCTCATGTGATTTGTTTTTTACTCTCAAATGAAGCTTCATGGGTAACCGGTGCGATTTGGGATGTGGATGGAGGTGTGATGGCAGGCAGAAACTGATGGCGGTTTGGAATACCTTTATACCCGTTAATTTTTATTTGATGAATCCATTTTCTGAGAAATATGATTTGGATGATGAAAGGCGCCTGGTGACCGAGGCGCAGGAGGGATCGCAGAAAGCGCTGGAGAAACTGATAAAACTTCACCAGCGCTTCATTTATAATGTTGCATTGAAATTAGTTCGTAATCCTGCAGACGCGGCAGATCTTTCACAGGAGGCCATTATAAAAATGATTACTAAATTAAACCTGTTCAAAGGCAAAAGCAGTTTTAGAACATGGCTTTATAAAATAGTAATGAATCATTTTATTAACTCGGGGAAGAGAAAATCAGAATTAGAAATAAAATCATTTGAGAAATACGGCCAGTTCCTGGATAATGTTTTTATCTCAGAGGAAATGACGTTTGCAGAACATCAGAAATATCAGGATGAAATTACTTATGTCCGGAACAATTGCATGACCAGCATGCTGCTCTGTCTCGACCGACAACAAAGGATCATCTTTATATTAGGTAGCATTTTCAATATAAAATCCGGTATTGCATCCAGACTTCTGAATATAACTGCAGAAAATTTCAGACAGCAATTATCAAGGGCAAAGGCTGATTTATTCAGCTTTATGGAAAATAAATGCGGACTGATCAATCCTGACAACCCTTGCCGTTGCACAAAAAAAACAAAAGGTTTTATGAAAGAGGGCCTGATCGATCAATCCAAAAATCAATTTAAAAAAAATGTGGTCAAACAGATACATGATATTGCAGTGGAAAATAACAAGAAACTGGACCACCTGATGGAAGGCAGATACCTGACATTCTTTCGTCATCAGCCATATGAGGATAAAGAGCTGACACAAGAACTCATCAAAACATTACTATTCAACAAAGACATCATCGATTTGTTTAGGTTGAATTAATCACTCTGTTTAGAAATCGCCACCGGAATTGACCGGAAAATCTTTTCTCACCTGAATAGCTTAATCTTTCAAAATTTGAAAACAGACCTTCTATTTACGACGATTCAGCGTTCCGTCTAAAATCATTTTGCTGAGCTGAGAGGATGTTTGCCGGAGATTTGTTTCCGTATGCAGGATGGCAGCTTCTAAATCTTCATCCGGCTGATTGATTGGTATCAAAACGTCAAAATAGCGGTCAAGTTCTGTGTTTGCTGCCAATGGAATGCTCCCGGCCAGACCGATGACTTTGATATTTTTTTTCTTTGCCCTGCGGGCGACGCCGTATGGACCTTTGCCTTCCAGGGTTTGCTGGTCAATGCTTCCCTCTCCTGTAATTAAGAAATCAGCATTTTCGAGAGCCTCATCAAACCCTGTCATATCGAGGAAATATTCTATTCCCTTCACGAGCTTCGCATTCAGATAAATATTTAATCCCGCAGATATTCCACCGGCCGCTCC
>DASSGT010000838.1:0-7278 GCA_035693345.1 Puia sp.
GATCTTCAGATTTGTATTCGGATGAAGCAGGAAATAGGTTGCATACAATTCCTGCCCCCAATTTGGATTGTTCGCATTTCGAAGGCTGGAATAAGATGCCACAAAGTCGAATTGGATTTGTGAATTAGCCGGTACATTGGCTGCAACGCCTGACACGATAAAATCCCTGGTACCCCCCACCCTGAGCATTTTACCCAGTGCGTTTTCATTGCCGAAATATTTTTTCTTCATCCGTTCGGTAATGACAACTTTCAATGGACCCTTCAGGGCAGTGAATGGATCACCTTCCAGCAGCGGGAAAGAGAAGATTTGGAAAAAACTTGAATCAGCAAAACAAAACTTGCTTTCGACAAATGATTTCTCACCATACATAACAGAATAAGGTTCGAAATTCAGAATTCTTACAAAAGATTCTATTTGGGGTAATGCGGCACTCAGTCTGGGTCCGGCCATGGATCCGGTCTTGCCCACCTGGCTGATCGCGCCATTTACCGTATACTCTGTAGTGGCCCCGACTAAACGATCAGCGTTTTTATGGAAGCGGTCAAAACTGGTTTCATTCGAGAGATAAAGTCCGATCAGAATACAACAGGTAATTCCTGTGGTCAGTCCGCCGATATTTACCAGACAGTAAATTTTATTTTTCAGAAGATTACGCCAGGCGATTTTGAAGTAGCTCCTAAACATAGAGAAGATATTTAGAATGATACTTAAAAAGCCGCCAAATGGGTGCCAGCTTATAATGGACTGTAATGCAAATCGATAAAACAGGGGGAGATCGTGGGGGATGTCCGGTTTTATTACAGTTGCCGCGCGGTTTTGGCGAGAAAAGGCTAAGGCGTAAGGCTAAGGCTAAGGCGAAAGCTTAAGGCTGAGGCCAAGGCCTGGGGAAAAGGCTAAGGCTTAAGGCGAAGGCCTAAAATAAAATGGGGTTGGAAAATCGTTTATTGATTCTTGGATGTTGCTCTGTAATTTAATCCTGATGTTGTACCGCATGTCACATCAACCGTCACGCCGGTAATTTTATTTGCGAGGTCTGAAGAAAGAAACACCGCAAGATTGGCAATGTCGGCCATTAGCGGAAGTTTTTTGAGCATCGTATCCTGTTCCATGCTTCGGAGAACAGGTTCCATCGCATCCCGGTATTTTTCAATCGCCTCTTTAAAAACACGGGAATCAGGTGAACCGCCGGACCGCATATTAACAACTCGCACTCCATAAACACCTAACTCGGAAGCCAGGTTTCTGGAAAAAGTTTCGAGGGCACTGCAGTAGGGCGCAAAACCACCGGTATATGGATAGCCAATACCACCCGGTGTAGCGCTCAGTGATAATATAACACCGCCACCCTGTTTCATCATAATTTTCCCGGCCGCAGTTGACGTCATAAACTGGGATCTTAACATCGTGCTGACGGGGTTCATAAAATCATCCGGTGTAATATCCACCAGTGGAATATTTTGAACAACCTGAACGCCGATTGCATTGAATGATATATCTATGATTCCTGCCTTCTGAACAATTCCGTTCAGGCAGCTGCTGATCGCTTTTTCATCCAGCGCATCCACCTGTGTTGTTTCCGCATGGCCACCAGCGGCAAGAATTTCATCCGCCACTTTTTGTACCGAACTGATATTGTGTCCAGTCAAAAACAATCTGGCGCCGGCAGCTGCAAAAGCTTTGGCAACGGCTCCTCCCAGGGAACCGCCTGCACCATAGATAACCGCATTTTTTTTCTGTAATAACACGTTACTTTCATTTATTGATGAGTATTCTAAAATAAATCAATTTTCAATTTTTAATCATAATGTGGCCAGAAAGATGGCTGGATATTCGTTCCACCCTGATAGCGACAATCCAGACAGGATTTCGGAGCGATTACCAGGTAAGTAATTAAATCGGGTGTTGCAAATGTCAGAGGTCCAAATGCTGTGTCCGGATAATTAAACACCAGCTCATTAAGCGGATCCACCGGGTAACTCGAAGTTAAACAAGCATATCTGTTAGAAGGATCGATGCCATCGGATTGCCAGCCGGGCAGACTTTTATTACTGATATAAATTCTTTTATCCTGCACTGTGGAAGCAGAAACAAATCCAAACACAGGAATACCCGGATTCGAAATGCAGTGCAGGTTCCCCTTTATATCAGCCGGCGTCAGGTCAAACAATCCACCCAGCGATTGCGAGTTTTTCTGAACGGTCAGCCAGTAATTATATCCCTCCTTGGTAAGTGGGTATTGTCTCACATCGAAACTGCAGCCGACATCCATGATTCGATCGTTCTGCAGAATGTGAGTGACGGGAATATGGCTGATCACATCCTGGCTGAGAGTTACGGAAGTTCCGAGAACAATATTTTGCGATGGAACAGTTGACCAGCAGGTATAATAACTAACGTCAAGAGGGAGCGGGTAGATCATACCATTGGCTACACCCAGGTATGTTTTATAAGTAGCAAAATGTTTATACGTCTGCGTATAGTCCCACCGGTAGTACCGTGTTGCATTGTTGGGATCGTGCGAGTTAACAAAAATATTTACTGACTGCAAACCCGTCTTGGGATCGGAGTCTCCGGCTAACTCCCAGGTCAGACTGTCTATTGGCGGCGCCTGTTTCACAGTAACAAAATCGGACTGAAATTTATTGCCGTCCGATGTAACAATATTTAGTCTGTATTGCAATGTTGAATCCAGATTCAACGCAGCACTCTGATAAATGCCGTTGCCGGTAGAATCAATTAATAAATAGGTGTCACCAGCAGAAGACTGAATAGAAACGCCGGCATTTAATTCGGGTCTGTCCGTTACTGAATCATACAGGTTTAATGACCGGGAAAGAGCAATCATGCTGGTCACACCGTTTCCCGTATAAATAAATCCGTTCACTGCCAGAAAATGATTGTTTCCCTCAATGACCGGCGGATCGTATAATTTTCTGCAGGCAAACATCATTGGGAAAATGAGGAGAAAATACGTGGAGATCCTCACATAACGGTTCATGATCTGCAAATTATCAACGGGTTTAACGGGCTACTAAATATACCATTTTCAATTTGATTGCCGTCTGCCGATATCAATGATCAAATTGAATCTCATAAATAATGGGCCATCGTTTACCGGTCACATAAACCTTGTTCTTCTCTGGATCATAGGCGATGCCATTGGTTTCTTCAGAAAAAGGATTTTTCATTTTGACCTCTGTCTTTAGACGCGACAGATCCAGTCTGCCGACTACTTTCCCGTTGGTTGTATCTATTTTCAGTATATAATCTGTCAGCCACTGATTTGCATACAAATAACCATTGATCAATTCCAATTCATTTAAATTCTGAACGGGTCCGTTATTATCAGATACACCCAGTGATTTTACAACTTTAAATGAAGACGGATCTCTGTAAAAAATTGTACTGCTTCCATTACTCATCAGTATATATGAACCATTTGTCGTAAGTCCCCAGCCTTCCCCGTCATAATAAAAATTACCCAGTTTCCTGTACGTTTTTTCATCATAAATAAATCCGATTCGTGTGGTATCCGTCAGTTGATAAATCCTGCCGTTCAGAAAAACAATTCCTTCGCCAAAATATTTACTTTTATCAATCTCCACCCGGGTATTAATATTTCCATTTTTCAAGTCAACTACTCCAAAGAGAGATCGCGAGCTGGGAAATGAACTGGTATGTCCTGTACTTTCAAATAGTTGTCCATGATGAAAAAGAAATCCTTCAGTATAGGCTGCTGTGTCGTGGGGAAAAACATTTAGAATCTTGTATTCAATCTGTAAAGGTTGTCCGGCAGGCAGGAATGTTTCAGATGATTCCTTTGACTTTGCATTATTGTTACATGCACAAAAGAAAACGATGGCTGCAAAGAGTAAATATGTTTTTCTCAACTGTCTGATATTGCCTTTGAAATGGTCAATATTCGAAATTATACATACTTAATCAAAGAGGGCCTTGTAAATACAAGGCCCGTGGGCCGATTATTTAAAACAGCCACATGAGAAATTCAGAATAATTTTAGGGAGGGTATTCTTACGAATCTATTCGTAATCTATAGAATATCTAATTCTTTTGCGGCTCTTTTTGGATGAATGGCAAATAGCTTCCTTCAATGATGGTTAAGGCCTGACCAGAGATCAGGACGCGCTGATCATTGAGCAATAATTTTAATTCACCCCCCCTGGAGGATGCCTGAAATGCATGCAATTGATTTTTCCCGAGTCTGGATGACCAGAAAGTGGCCAGACTGCAATGCGCAGATCCGGTGACGGCATCCTCTGGTATGCCATCCGGAAGGTCAAAGAAACGCGACACAAAATCATATGGAGAGTTTTCGTCTGCTTTGGCGGTGATGATACATTTATATTTGGTAAGTGCATTTAAATCAGGAATAAAATTATTTACAGCTGTTTCATTTTCCAGTTCAATGAGAAATTTGTCCTGCGTATAATACCCTGATTTAAAATTTTCCGCGAAGATCGGCTTCAGATCCTGCGGCAATTCAACGGCTTCACATGGATACGCGGGAAAGTCCATCGTAATCCAGCCGTTCTCATACCATGCATACAAATCGGCCTGACCGGTTTTAAAATGAACTTTATTTCCCGCCGGTATCATTCCTTTCGAAAATAAAACATGCGCACTGGCCAGCGTGGCATGACCGCATAAAACGAGTTCTTTCTTTACAGTGAACCACCTGAGCTGAATGCCTTCGTTGTTGAAATGCAGAAAAGCTGTAGCCGGCAGATTATTTTGCGTTGCGATCGTCTGCATGATCTCCGGGCTCCAGACAGATTCTGAAATGATCACACCGGCAGTATTCCCGGCAAACGGTTTATGGGTGAATGCATCCACCTGAAAAAAGGATTCCATCTTTGAACATTTTATTTACCTGCAAAGATGACTCGAATGGCCTTGCGAAAACAGATGCAGATTCTGATATTTTAAGCATAACAGTTGTAAAGGGGGTATGGTACAATTTTTTAACTGATATGCTTATTCTTTACATCAAAAATCATTTTTATCATGGACAGTATTAATAAAAATCAGACGGAAGAAAATCATGAAGATCTTCGTGCAGGCAGGGCCGCTGAAAAAATTAAAGAGCTGATTAAAAAAAACAATTCCTGCTTTTTTTGTACCCGTCAGAAGACCGGTGATTCCGAAGGGGTCAGACCCATGAGCGTTCAAAAAATCGACGATGATGGCGTATTGTGGTTTTTAAGCCCCACGGACAGTCATAAAAACAGTGAGTTGACGATGGATCCGGAAGTACATCTGTATTTCCAGGGATCGGCGCACTCCGACTTTCTTTACCTGAACGGGAGAGCCGGAATATCCAGGGATAAGAATAAAATTAAGGAGCTCTGGGAACCCACCCTCAAAACCTGGTTTACAGAAGGCGAAAACGACCCGCGTATCTCGGTCATCAAAGTGACTCCGGATAATGGATATTACTGGGACACAAAACACGGGAATGCGGTTGCGGCTGTGAAGATCATGTTTGGCGCACTCGTTGGGAAAACATTCGACGATTCCATCGAAGGAAGAGTTTCACTCTGAAATGTAATACGGTTTGGATTTGAAAAAGGAAAGTCACCTCTAAGGGGTGACTTTTTTGGTGAAATTGATCAGTTTATGCAACCTGCCTGACCATATCGCGAATTGTCTTGACGGTGAACGGCTTGGATATAAAGGCAACGGTTCCTTCGCGGGTTGCTTTTTCCCTGGCTGATTCTGTAGGATCAGCGGTAATGACAATAACCGAACTATTCATAAACGGTACCGGATGCATCTGGAGATAATCAAGCCCGGAACCATCCGGAAGGTTGTTATCCAGCAACACGATCTGCGGATTTTCCCGGAGCTTTTGCTCGGCCTCCTCCAGTGTAAAAGCACAGTCCACTGAAAAATTTTCTCTCAGAAGGATATTTTTGATCAGCTCGCAAAAATCCTTTTCATCATCAATCACAAGTATCTTCTTTTTCATATCCTATGGATTCAATTCCCATGCCACCGGGATCCCGGCAATAACGTTTTTGACTATACGATACCAATACATTTTCTTCGTGATGAAATGCACCGCGGTGATTGGTAAACCTCGTTATGATTTTAATCTGACTCATTCATAATGGAAATAACTGAAAAGAAACCCAGACTCAGGTCCCTTGATTTTTTCAGAGGTTTAACTGTTGCGGGAATGATACTGGTGAATAATCCCGGCGACTGGGGACATATTTACGCTCCGCTGGAGCATTCGGTCTGGAATGGCTGCACGCCCACGGACCTGGTATTTCCCTTTTTCCTTTTTATTGTCGGCGTTTCGATTGTTTATGCCATGGGAAGCAGGAAAACGAATCCCGCAAACCACCGGGGGTTAATACTCAGGGCAGCCCGCAGATCGCTCACGATCTACGCACTCTTCATACTATTAAATCTCCTACAAAGTTTTGATTTTCAGCATCTTCGCATCCTGGGCGTACTGCCAAGAATTGCGATCGTGTTTTTTATTTGTACTGTGATCTATATAAAAACGGAACAGAAAATCCGGACCTGGATTTTCTGGGGCATCCTGATCGCCTATTGTCTGATCATGAACTTCATCCCTGTACCTGGCATCGGGCCTTCTAATCTGGAACCATCTACAAATCTTGCAGCCTGGGTGGACAGGGCTGTCCTCACTACAAATCATATGTGGTCAGGATCCAAAATCTTTGACCCGGAAGGCCTGTTGAGCACCATTCCGGCTATTGCCACCTGCCTCCTGGGAATATTTACCGGCACATGGATGCAGAGATCCGACCGGACTGCTGAAAATAAGGTAGCCTGGCTTTTCTCCATGTCTGGTCTGCTGATCCTGGGTGGATTGATATGGAATGCATTCTTCCCGATAAACAAAGCATTGTGGACATCTTCCTTTGTGCTTTTTACCGGTGGTCTCGCCATGGCCACCCTGACTCTTTCATACTGGCTGATCGATGTAAACGGACGTCAAAAATTTACCGAACCCCTTGTGGCGTTCGGGTCGAATGCAATTACCATTTATGTGGTATCGGGTTATCTTCCCCTGCTGATCGGCACCATCTATGTAGACGTAGATGGGCAAAAAATAAATCTCTGGCAGTATGGATATCAGCATCTGTTTGCTTCCTGGCTCTCACCCATCAATGCGTCCCTTGTGAGCGCTCTGGTTTACGTTGTCCTATTGAGCATCCCGATGATCATCATGTACAGGAAAAAAATTTTTTCCGCCTATAATGATATGTCTCGTTTCGC
>DASSGT010000839.1:0-4114 GCA_035693345.1 Puia sp.
ATCGGAAACCTGATTTTAATTGCCAGTGTTGAGGACAATGATGTGTACGGAAATTTGACAACGGAACGAACTGTGCCCTGGGGAACCGCTATCAGTTATACCTCAGATTATAATAAGCGCTCATTATTTGCGAGAGCTCACCGTCCACCTCTTTGGCTGCTTTGGTTGGCATCCAGCATTACTCTTTCGGTCTGGCTTGTGATGTTTTACCTTATTTTCCAAATCCGGAAAATAAAACAACTCGGTGCCTGAATTAATAATCGACTTCCGCTTTACTAAAATCGTTTTTAGTCAACATTCCCTTTTGTTGCAATCGGTTGTAAAACGAGAGAATCCCGCATAACGAATTCCTTAAAAGTGCCCGGCGTAATACCTTCTGATTTTTTAAAGAGACGCACAAAATAATTGACGTCGGTAAATCCACATTGATAGGCTGCCTCCGTAACCGTTGTATGCCTGCTGCCCAAAAGCTGTTTGGCCAGTTTGATACGTTCACGGTTGATATATTCAAGCGGCGATATCCCGAATTGATTCCTGAACCATTTAAAAAATTCGTTGCGACTCATGTGTGCTTTGCGTGAAAGAGCATCCACGCCTAATTTATCCGACAGATGACCATGGATATAATCGAGCAGAAAATGCTGACGACTTGAATTTTTCTGATCGCTTTTATCCATTTCCACGCGCTTCAGATGCTGGCTTTGTACCAATCGTATCAGAAGTTCTTTCAGGCTCAGATCGGTATAAATATTTTTCGCTTTTTCACTGCTGCTGCAATTGCGAATGATCTTATTGATGGTCTCGGCGATTTCGGCATCGTTCGAGAAATGATACTGGCTGTAATCAATATTCCATACATGACCGTCGTCGTTGCCGCTATTATAACATTCGTTGAGATACTGCATGGTATCCTGAATATATTCCGCGTTTACTGTCAGCGCGATACATTGGGTCGGTTTGCGATGTGTGGACTCCGGAAAATCAATGAGCATGGATTGACGGGCAGGGAGAATCACTGTCTCGCCGGGCAAATATTCAAAATCCGGATGATTAGCGAGGTGCATCACTTTTTTTCCGGTGACCATGCTGGTGATCACCAGATCATTAAAGGTCAATGGTACGCCAAATGCTTTCTGGTAGCTCTCATAAATATTGAGTTCACAATTGTTCAGATTGAAGACACGGCGGTTTTCAATCATTGTCTGCACCTGATTTTGAGGGGTCAGGTCAATTTTCTGAATCAGGTTTCTTCTTCCCAAGCAGTTATTATTTTGATCTTTAAAAATAGCCAATGGTTGGGAGCCAGGCAAAATTTAGTACAATCGTGCTATAAAACCATACAAAAATGCTGGCTTAACAGCTCAATTTTGATGATGTTTATGTCGGCTATTTGCAATATCGGGAGAATGCGGGGCTTTACCCGAAAATCATCTTACCTGTATTATCAAAGATTCTGGAAAACCGGGGGTTGCACTCAGATACCATTATCATTAAACCTTATTCTTAAGAGCCGCCCTGGCGCACCATCGAAACCCGGTAACCGGTGGTGAGTCCGCTTCACTTATCCTCAATAAAAAAGCCTCCTTTTTAGGGGAGGCCGCACTAATCAAATACCATTAACCATTAAACCTTATCCTATGAAACCATTAATATATGACAAATTTTAATTACTTATAATAACAGTTAGTCACATCTTTTCCCACGGCCATTTTAAATGCATAATTGTGACATATTTTCCCCGTCCTGCGATGATTTATGGAGAATCTGGCTGGGAATACCTAAAAAACGGTTTCCGGGAGATATAGGGATCTATGGATAAATTAGTTGGATGGCTGAATTATTTTGGCCTTGTCTTTCTGCGTTTCCTGTTTAAAAGCCTTGTTGCGAATTCCTTTGGAAAAGCGAACACACAAAACAACAGCATATAGAGAATGATCGCTATGGGGATAGAAAAGAAGCAAACAAAAAAGGCAATGGTCGTATAGATGATACTATACAAATAGGTTTTTTTGACGCATTGAAAAAACTCTCTGTCTTCTGTATCAATCATGCGACGCTTATAAGGATAAGCACAGACCCAATAGGATGCAAGGGAAATCATAATATAATTGAAACCGTAAATGGCCAGGGCAAACCTGCTTTCTTTCCCTAAATATTCGGCAAGAACAGCTGTGGGAAAAGGGGTAAAGGTGATCATAAATAATACGAAGCCATTCACCCAGAGAAGGGTATCGTCGGTTTTTTTGATATAGTTAAACACATGATGATGATTTATCCAGCATACCAGAATGGTAAGAAATCCAATGATAAAGGCTGCAAAGGGTTCCCAATGATGCAAACAGAAGATTAATAAACGTTCGCCATTCTGAGGGTGCAGCAGTGAAATCAATTCCAAAACCAACAGAGTGATCGCAATTGCAAAAACGCCATCACTGAATGTCTCCAAACGGGCTGTCTCTTTAGGACCACCCACGGCAGATTTTATTGAATGATTCATGCACTGGTTATTTTTCGGGTTAAAAGGATGATACTTCACAAAGCTATTGATATTCAACACTAGTATAGGAGTATAGGAGTATAAGAGTATAAGAGTATAGGAGTATTACTTATTCAACTCCACTCTTATACTAAATGTGAAAGAGTGAGTTTAACGAAAGTGAAAAAGACTTACCTTCTGTAAAAAATTAATCGATATGAAATTACTATTCTGTTTTCTGTTGTCGTCGGCTTCACTTTCCGTCTCAGCACAAAATAGCATCAGCGATACACTCAGACAACAACTGGTGAGGGATTGGCAACGTGCCAAGGAATATACCGACGAATATCTCAATGCCGCTCCGTCGGATAAATACGGATTTCGGCCGGTGGATTCCATACGCAGCTTTGCAGAACAAATGTTACACCTGGCGGGCGCCAACGCAGGATTGGTTTTTATTGGTACGGGGTCCAAATATCCCTTCGCTACACAAAATTTTGAAAAATCACCTGCCCTCCAGAATAGGGATTCCGTATGGTATTATGTCAATACCAGTTATGACTATGCAATTCATGCCATTCAGCAGCTGGATTTCAATAAGCTGACTGAGGTCGTAAGCTGGAATATGCCCATGGGCAGACGTAGTGAAACCAGGATAGCATGGTTGTTGAAGGCATTTGAACATCAAACGCATCACCGTGCCCAATGTGCGATATATCTTCGGCTGATGGGCGTAAAACCGCCCGCTGAAAAATTGTTTGACTGATTGTCCGGAAAAAATTGAGAAACAAATTTTAAATATTGAGTTATGAAAGAGATCAAAAAGGAAGATATCAAACAGGAAGTGTTTGACCTCTATGACGACTACGCCCATAATCGTATTGAAAGACGCGATTTTATACAAAAACTATCTGCCTATGCAGTCGGTGGAATTACAGTAACATCTCTGATGAGTTTCCTGATGCCCAATTATTCGGATTCAATCCAGGTGATGCCTGATGATCCCCGCTTAAAATCAGAGTATGTATATTATGATTCGCCAAAAGGAGGCGGAAAAATCAAGGCCTTATTGTCTAAGCCGGTGGATGCAAAAGGGAAACTGGGAGGTATTGTGGTTGTTCATGAAAACAGGGGACTGAATCCATATATCGAAGATGTGGCCAGAACAGCTGCGCTGGCCGGATTTATTACACTCGCTCCGGATGCATTGACACCTTTGGGAGGTTATCCCGGAAACGACGACCAGGGTCGCGAATTACAGAGTAAGCGCGATGGAAAAGAAATGCTGGAAGATTTTATTGCCGGATATGAATTCCTAAGAGGAAATGCAGATTGCAATGGAAAAGTGGGCGTGGTTGGTTTTTGTTTCGGTGGAGGGATCGCCAATATGATGGCAGTACGCATTCCGGATTTATCAGCATCTGTTCCATTTTATGGAGCCCAGCCGCCTTCTGAAGATGTTCCGAAAATCAAGGCTCCGCTTTTGTTGCATTATGCGGGACTTGATACAAGAGTGAATGCAGGATGGCCAGCCTATGAACTTGCATTGAAAGAAAATAAAAAAGAGTATATGGCTTATATCTACCCGGATGTAAACCACGGCTTTCATAATAATACAACGCCACGATATGATAAAGC
>DASSGT010000840.1:0-5449 GCA_035693345.1 Puia sp.
TACTCCTATTGAACAGCCTGTTACTGAAAAGGACGAATTAGATGAGGAAACGGAGGAAATACTGGAAGAAAAACTGAACTCGGAACCTGTGCGTTCAGAGGAGACTTTTCAATACGCAGAACCGGGATCTCAAACAGTCACATCATTTGATGAGCTGATGGCTAAATATCATCTCCAGCCGCTTGACCTGGTAGATGAAACAGCCAAGTCACCAGAATCATCTGTAGCACCGGAGGAAACGGCTGTAGAATCAGATCGCACGCATCTGGCACCTCAATCGGATGTGGAATCAGATCAAATGACCGCGGCACCCGAAACGGTTGTGTCACCTGAAGCACCAGTTTCTTCAAAGGAAGAATATATTCAATCAGAACCTGAAGTAGCACGGGATTTTATATTGCCGGTCGCCGAAACAGATTCCGTAAACACTGCCATATCGATCGGTGAGCGCGAATCACTGGAGGAGGTTGTAAATGAATATGGCATTTTTGAAGAAATAGTAACAAAGAAAGCTGATCAGGATATGGATGCGTTTGACGAGCCTCTGGATCAGATTCCTTTTGTGTCTGATAAGATAATCGAAGGAGCGCCTCCTGTCACGCAACCCGAGGCCATAGAAGTAGTTACCGATACAAAGCAAATTGAGATTGATGAGGATGCCGCGAATACTACAGACAATACAGCCGCTGAAAATATTGGAGTTGATGATTATGATACTATATCCGAAAATCAGGAATCCGAAAGCGAGCCACACAAAACGGATGAGCATGATTATGATTCCTTTGACCGGCCACTGGAAGACCCCATGGAATTGGAATCTCTGGTGAGTGAAAATCAGGATTCAAATGAACTACCCGACTACGATCCGGATAATACCGGTGAGCCGGTGGAATATTCTGATGAATCTGAAACGGGAGCAAATGGTCAGATGCAGGAGCTGTCAGAAAGATTTGAAGAACATCAAAAATCACTTTCGGCATTCAATGCAAAAAATGCGGATTCGATAGTTTTTACGCCATATCATATGGTGGATTATTTCGCTTCTCAGGGTATCAAACTGGTTTTGGAAGACAATCCGCCGGATCAGTTCGGTAAACAGTTGAAGAGCTTTACGGACTGGCTGAAGGTGATGAAAAAGCTCCCCCTCCAGCATTCGCCGGGAAAAGAAGATGAAAAAGAAAACGAAAAGATCCGTCATTTTGCGGCTCATTCCATTGAAGAAAGAGATGTTCTTACAGAGTCTATGGCCGAAGTGCTTGCCAAGCAGGGCATGTATGAAAATGCCATTGCATTGTTCCAGAAATTAAGTTTGATTTATCCCCCTAAAAGCGCTTATTTTGCGTCCAGAATTGAACAATTAAAAGCGTCTTTATCATGATATTTTTTGTTATTATCCTGTTACTGGCCTGTGGTTTACTGGGGTTGATTATCCTGGTTCAGAATCCGAAAGGTGGTGGTCTTGCTGGAAATGTTGCCGGATTCAGCAATCAATTCATGGGTGTTAAACAAACGACCGATGTACTTGAAAAGGGCACATGGATCCTGGCTGCAGCGGTTGTTATTCTTTGTTTATTTTCGACTGTTTTTATACCAAAAGCAGCTTCCAATAAGGTAAGAGATGTAAAGGCAGCTCCCACATCTACTTCAATACCCGGAACACCCGTCCAGCCAAAGTAATCAGACAGACTATATTTAAGACCCCTCATTCCTATGACGGGGTTTTTTGTTTATTTTGGTAAATAATCCAAATACACGTGAAGAAACTAATTCTCCTGCTGCTGACACTCATATTACTGGTCTTCATAATCGGAGCCTATCTGGTACTTGGTCCAGGAACTGCTTTCGCGACCCCCGGTCACGATCTTTATATTCATACCGGAATGAACTATGATGAACTGGATTCCATGCTGAAAAAGGATGAAGTAATTGAACATCCGGCTTTATTTAAATGGCTGGCAAACCGGGTTTCATATCCCGCCAATATGAAAGCAGGAAAATATGAAATCCGGAAAGGAACCAACCTGTTGAACATTCTTAAAATGCTGAAGAATGGCAGACAGGTACCTGTTAATCTGGTTATTACCAAGTTACGTACGCGGGAAGACCTGGGAGGACTGATCGGAAGAAAATTTGAATGCGATTCCCTCCTCTTTATGCGTTATATCAATAATCCGGATACTCTGAGATTTTACGGATTGGATACTAATACATTCATGACCATGGTTTTCCCTAATACCTATACATATTTCTGGAATACAACCCCTTCCAGAATTTTCAAAAAAATGGAAGTGGCTGCACAGGCTTATTGGACGCCTGAACGATTGCAGGAAGCGTCTGCACATGGTTTGAATCGTGTTACTGCTTATATTCTGGCATCTATAGTGGAGGAAGAGACTACTCGCAAAGAGGATAAACCAAAAATTGCCAGTGTATATCTCAACAGAATCCGGACGGGCATGCGTCTGTCTGCCGATCCGACAGTCAAATTTGCACTCCGCCGGTTCGATCTCAAAAGAGTTTATGAAAAATATTTGCTTGTTGAATCGCCTTACAATACTTATATGAATGCAGGATTGCCTCCCGGTCCCATTTGTACTCCATCTATGGAATCGATGGACGCCGTATTGAACGCTCCTGAAACTAAATATTTATATTTTGTGGCGAAACCTGATTTTTCAGGATATTCAAATTTCGCAGAAACCTTTCCCGAACATTTGAAATTTGCAAAAGAATACCAAAAATCTTTGGATGAGCAAATGCGAATCGGTCAGCAGTTAAAAGGAAACCCATGACCACCCTGGATAAATTTATTAAAACTTCTTACCCTTACCGATATGCTTCGTTAAAAAGCAAGAGCATTTTTCTTCCCGGATTCCAGGGCCTCCCTTTATATGATGTGGTTGTTTTTTTCAAGAACCAGGTACAGAAAGTCGGATTAAACGATCGGGCCCGGTCGATTTCATTTAGTTTTTTAATGGCTATTCCGGCGGCAACCATCTTTTTGTGCACCCTGATACCTTATTTACCTGTTTCAAAAAAACTTACCTATCAGCTTTTGCAACTGACAAAAGAAATAACGCCGAATCAAAATACATTTTCGCTTGTTTCAAATTTTCTTAATGACTTTTTAAATAAGCAACGGGGCGGGCTATTATCAATCGGACTTTTTGTTGCCCTGTATTATGCTTCGAATGCCATGATTGGTTTGATGAGATCCTTTAATAAATCCCTTCCCCCGCAGGCTCCGAAGAATTTTTTTGAAAACAGGCTGATTGCCATACAGCTAACCCTGGTAATGATTCTATTGCTGATTGGTTGTATCGTGATACTGGTAACACAGGACGAACTTTTAAGATATATATTCAAGGCATTAAATGTTCACCGGAGATCGATGAAAGGACTTGTCAAATCACTACGGTGGGTGGTGATCATTCCCTTGTTCTATTTTACAATCGCGTTCATATACCGGCATGCGCCATCCATTCAGAAAAAGTGGCGCCTGATTTCCCCCGGTACCACGTTGGCAACTATCCTGATGATCGTACTTACTTTTCTGTTTTCTTTTTGGGTAAATAATTTCGGGACTTATAATAAAGTGTATGGTTCCATTGGTACGATACTGATTCTGATGATCGTGGTATATTTTAATTCAATGATTCTTTTAATTGGTTTTGAATTGAATGTGAGTATACATTCCCTGAAGGAAAAAGCGCATTTGAGAATAGTCCATGATGAAGAGATTCTGAAGGAAATGGCTAAATAAAGTGACCGGCCGGCTTTTACATGTTGATACTCCAGTTTTTCCAGAGAGCCTGCTCATCGGTTTCGGTCAATTTAATTTTATTATAGTGTGCAGCTGCCTGTTTCTGGCGGAAGGCTTCATACAAACTAACGGCACAGGCAACTGAAATATTCAGCGATCGGATCATCCCCACCTGTGGAATTACGAAATTACCATCTGCCAACGACCGGATTTCTTCACTGACGCCGTCGTGCTCATTTCCAAAAATCAGTGCGACGGGGTTAGTGAAATCGATTTCATATAATGATATAGCCGAAGTTGAGAGATGTGTCGTAAGAATGAGTGGAAATTTCTTCCTGAGTTCAGCAAAGCAAACGGATGCGTCTGAATGTTCATGAATGGTTAACCATTTAGCGGCACTACTGCTGCTTTTAGCCCCCCATTTTTTATGCCTGCTGATTTTTGTATTTAATACATATATATCCTGGATGCCTACCGCATCGCAGGTACGCATAACCGCAGAAATATTATGAGGATCAAATACGTTCTCCAGCACGACCGTCAGGTCCGGCTGTCGATTATGTAATACATTTTTTAGCCTTTCTTCTCTCTCCGGAGTCATTTCGCTTAACGGTTGGCGGTTGATAGTCGCGCGACGCGTTTTGCGTTACGCTTAAATGTTTTTTCCCTGAAGCATTGGCACAAAGGAAAAATTATCAAATATTTCTTCATGTATTATACCAGATTCATCTTTATAGATGCGAAGCATTTGCTGAATCTTTCCTTCGCCGACCGGGATCACCATTTTGCCTCCCGGCTTTAATTGCTCGAGTAGTTTTTCCGGTACCAGCGGAGCTGCGGCAGTTACAATAATCCGATCGAATGGAGCATATGTGGGCAGTCCCTGGTATCCATCTCCATAGAAATAACGTATAGAGGGAAAACCACGCAGATATGAAAACTGTTTATTGCGATCGTACAACTGCTTTTGTCTTTCAATTGTGTAAACCTGCATACCCATGATCGCTAAAACGACGGCCTGGTAAGCGCTTCCGGTGCCCACTTCAAGCACTTTTTCATGTGGCTTTACATCCAGCAATTGTGTCTGGTAAGCAACCGTGTAAGGTTGCGAAATAGTCTGCCCCTCCTCGATTGGGAAAGCCCTGTCTTCATAAGCAATCTTATCAAAAGCAGAATCGATAAAAAAATGCCTGGGTATCTCCAGAATGGCCCGGAGGACCCGGTCATCCGTGATCCCCTTGCTGCGGATTCCATCTACCAATTGTTTTCTTAATCCCTTATGTCTGTATGAATCGGACAACACCCTCATGACTGCAAGATAATTGAAGAATTTTTTACAATGCGTCTTTTCATTTGTAACTTTTCGCTCCGAAGGCTTCCATATCTAAAAATTGTTTGAATGAAGAAAAATTCTTCCGTACTGCTTTGCCTGATGATGTTTGTAGAATACTTTATCTGGGGATCATGGTATGTTACGATGAGTACATATATGGGTAATAATCTGCATTCCTCAGGCGTACAGATTGGAGCTGCCTACAGTGCACTGGCCATTGCCACCATGATTTCACCATTCATTGTCGGTCTTGTAGCCGATCGCTATTTTGCAGCGCAACGTATTATGGGTGTACTGCACCTGCTCGGGGCCGTACTTCTTTTTCTTGCTTCAACCGTCACGATGAATGGTCC
>DASSGT010000841.1:0-2169 GCA_035693345.1 Puia sp.
TGAAATCCATTTGCTCTGTAAAAACAAATGAGAATGTGATTGCCCTGAGTTTTGATGACGGTCCTGCTGCTTCTACCAGCCAGGTACTTGATATCCTAAAGGAAAATGATGTGCAAGCTGCTTTCTTTTGTATCGGTAAAAATATTTCAGGAAACGAAGGCCTGATAAAAAGAATGGTCACGGAGAGTCATATCATTGGTAATCACGGCTTCTCACACCATTCTCTTTTTGACTTTTATAGTCCGCGGAGAATGCTGAATGATATGTTAGCAATGAATCAGGTGGTAAAGGATATTACCGGTCTGACTCCCAGATTTTTCAGGCCGCCCTTTGGAGTAACCAACCCCAATTTGAAAAGAGCGGTGATGATGGGTGGTTTTATCTCCATCGGATGGTCGATCCGATCCTATGACACCGTCATTAATAACCGGCATCGCCTGTTAAATAAAATACTTTCTGCCATAAAACCCGGAGCCATCCTGCTTTTGCATGATACCAGCGAAACCACGGTGGCCGTCTTACCTGAACTGTTAAAAGCCATTCGAAACAAGGGATTTCAGATCGTCAGACTTGATAAAATGGTAAATTTAAATCCCTATGTTTAAAACGATTGCCCTGGTTGTCTTCATTCTTTTCCAGTTTCGTGGTCAGGCCCAGCATGCAGGTTACAACCTGTCGAATCATCCGGAAACATTTAGAAAATCGTTTGCTGATGCTACGGCTGCTACTGAATCCATCCAATCAGATTTCAGTCAGGAGAAAATGCTGACGATGTTATCTGAAAAAATAAATTCAACCGGAAAATTCTGGTACAGAAGAAAAGATAAATTACGGATGGAATATATTCATCCTTACCCCTATCTCATGATACTGAGCGGAGGAAAAATATTTGTAAAAGACGGACAGAAAGAAAATCAGTTCTCCGCCAATTCAGGTAAAGTATTTCAGCAGGTAAACCGGATCCTGATTGACTGTGTATCAGGAAATATGTTGAGCAATCCGGACTTTCAGGCCCGGGTATTTGAAAACACCGGATCTTTCCTGATTGAATTTCAACCAACGGCAAAAAACCTGAAGGAGCTGTATAAAAATATTAATATTGTAGTTGATAAGAAAGATTATACGGCAACAGTTGTCGAGATGAATGAAGTTTCCGGAGATAAAACCATTATCCGATTTCAGAATAAAGTATTCAATGCGCCCATTCCCGACTCGGTTTTTAATATCCCTTAGTTTGTTCTCTTTAAACATCTCCTGTAACCAATACCGTCACCTGAAAAGAGCCCCACCCGATGTACAGTGTGTTGAAAAATTTAAACCGGTCTTTCTGCGGGAAGAATACAGAATCTCGGCAGATGTTGTCGGTAAACATATCAGCGGCATGTTATTGATTAAGTATATGACGGACAGCAGCACCAGAATTGTTTTTACGAATGAACTGGGTTTTAGTTTTTTTGATTTTGGTTTCTCACAGGATAACGGATTTGTTGTATTTCATATCGTTCCACAAATGAATCAACCAGCCCTGATAAAAACGCTTCGAAAGGACTTTGAGCTCATATTATTCAGGAATATGGACAGCAATAAATCGTATAATCTGATTGACAGCTCTGACATCTATCATGCTTTCCCGCAAAAAAAAGGTGTTAATTATTATATTACAAATGCGCAATGCAGCCGGCTGATCAAAATGCAACGATCTTCCGATAAAAAACCCGTAATGGAAGCCATGTTCTTTGACAGCTTGCCAGGTAATTCACCGGATAGCATTTCCATCCGGCATCTCAATTTTAAATTTTCTATTTATTTAAGAAAAATAACGCCTCTTGCTTCTTAATAACCTGTATACCATCCACTCGTTGTCGGAAACGAACCAGCAAATAGAAGCAACCCTACAGCTGATGCCGGATCATGCCATTTTCAGTGGTCATTTCCCGGGTCAGCCTGTACTGCCGGGTGTTTGTATGATGGAGATGGTATCTGAGGTCTTGGGCGTTCACCTGGATCATTCATACCGAATAGCAGGCGGTCCCCTGATAAAATTTCTTCGGATGATAGATCCGCGAATGAATCCCCTGATTCAACTTGAAATAAAATATCAAACGTCAGCTCTGTCCATTGTTACCAGTGGCAGAATATTCTCGGGCGCAGAAGTCTTCATGAAATTTC
>DASSGT010000842.1:0-2768 GCA_035693345.1 Puia sp.
GAAGAAATTCTGGGTGATACAAAAGTGGATGGTGTACGCATAAAAAATTCATCAACCGGAAAAGTTGAAACCATTCCGGTTCACGGTTTCTTTGTGGCCATCGGTCATGAACCCAATTCCGGTATTTTTAAAGACTGGCTGGACATGGATGAAACAGGATATATCAAAACGGTTCCGGGTAGTTCGAGAACAAATATCGAAGGCGTCTATGCTGCCGGAGACGTACAGGACAGAATTTACCGGCAGGCTGTAACAGCAGCCGGCAGTGGATGTATGGCCGCTCTGGATGCAGAGCGATGGCTTTCTTTGAAGGCGTAAAGCGTAAAGCGCAAAGCGTAAAGCAGGAGGCAGGAGGGATGGATGGGGAGGCAGGAAGGGTGGAGGGGTTGATGCAGGAGGGCTTCTTGAACCACAAGATTTCCAAAAACAAGGTATGATCACAATTGAATTACAAAACCTGATTTTTTATGAACACCATGGTGTTTATGAAGAAGAAAGAAGAGTTATGAATTCCTTCGAGGTAAATCTCAGTGTATCATACATGGATACGATTCCAGTATTCGAAAAAATTGCAGATACCATCAGTTATGTTAATTTGTTCAGGATCGTGCAGGAAAAAATGAAAGAACCGGTATTTCTTTTGGAAAAAATCTGTCAGGGCATTATCTTAAACATCAAACGTCAATATCCGGCCGTATCCGAAGTCAGGATCAGCATTTTTAAATTACAGGCACCCATTGAACATTTTGTCGGTAAGGTAGGAGTAACGATGCAACGTTCATTTAAGGAGTAACTATGCTTCGATTGCTTACCTTATTATTATTTTGTTTGCCCTGCCAGCTATTTTCTCAGGACATCAATCAGCTCCTGAAAGAAGGGCAGCAACAGGAATCCCTGTTACATGAAAACGAAGCCTTCCTGAAATATGCCCAGGTCGTGAAGATGGATCCTGCCAACCTGGTGGCGCTCTGGAAATGCAGCGAGCTTTGTTCACGCATCGGTGCGCGTCAGACCGATAAGGAAAAAATGAGGCCTTATTTTATTGCGGCTAAAAATTACGCATCCGCAGCACTTTCTGTCAATACAAATTCTTCAGAAGCCAATTGTGCGATGGCTTTCGCACTTGGACGAATATCCAGAGTTTCCACAACTAAAGAGCGGGTTATCCTCGCGCGGGACGTTAAATTTTATGCAGATAAAGCGATCCGGCTCGATCCGACGAATTTCAGGGCTTATCATATCCTGGGCCGGTGGAATTATGATGTGAGCGATCTGAACGTGGCGGAGCGGTCATTCGCCAGAATGTTTTACGGAAAGATTCCTGACGCCAGCCTGGATGATGCGATCGTTGATTTTGAGAAAAGCAGGTCCTTATATCCGGCATTTATCCTCAACTATTATGAACTGGCCCGGTCTTATCACCGGATGGGTCAGGATAAAAAAGCGGTTAGCTATCTGCGCACTCTCCTGACGATGCAGGATGTGATTTTTGACGATACACGGGTTAAAGTGATTGCCCGTCAATTGCTTACGGAGTGGCAATAAACCCCCTGACCAGTCAGCAAATTGTAGTATAATTGCGAACCATTTTATGAACATCAGACCCGATTTCGATATACATAATGAAGATCCGACTGCCGAGGATCCGAGTCAGTGCCGCCTGTTGATTGAAATCGGCTCCTGTTCACTGACCTATGTATTATTAAATGTCAGGGGTATGCGACCCTCGGCCATCAAATTTTTTAAGTGGCCGACTTTACGAACCAATGAACCGGAAACCATTCTTCGAAGTATCGTGGAATCCGATCCCGTCCTGAACCGCTTTCATCCCGCCGAGATTTTTGTGATTTATAATTTCCCCGAGAGCAATCTGATTCCGGAGAAATTTTTCAGCGCTGATATGACCCGGCCAGTCACGGACCTTATCTATGGTAATCTGAGTAATGATCTTGTGCTCGATGAAAAAATTCCCTGGTTCGAATTTCATAATGTTTACCGCGTACCGCCGAAGATCCATTTTTTGATGCAGGAGAAATTCGAGAGAGCCCGGTTCTGGCATTTTTACAGTCTTCAGTTGAAGTGCTTCAAAATGTTTACAGCCAAAGAAGAACCTTCTTTTGTAAAAGCGTTCTTCTATCCGGATAAAATGGTGGTGATGGTTTGCAAAGCCGGACAATTACAACTTATCCAGCATTTCGATTATAATGATTCCAAAGATGTATTATATAATCTGCTGAATATTTGCCATCAGCTGAACCTGAACAGGGAGGAACTGATACTGGAAATATCCGGCATGATTGAGAAAAAATCAGTGTTGTATGAAGACCTTGAACTTTATTTTCTTCACATCCGTTTCGACAGTATGGAAGACAGTATCAAGATGACGGATGAGCTCATGCAATTTCCCAATCATTTCTTCGCCTCTATTCTGAAAATGACGATATGTGTTTAAGGCGTAAGGCGTAAGGCGCAAAGTGTAAGGTGTAAAGCGTAAATCGTAAGTAATATGATTCTGAAAATGACGATATGCGTATAATCGGAGGCGAATGGGGTGGAAGAAAGATTCATCCGCCTTCAAAAATGCCTTATACCCGGCCTACCACAGATATCGCAAAAGAAGGCTTGTTCAATATTATACAGTCCAACCGGGATCTGGATGGATTAAAAACACTTGATCTTTTTGGCGGAACGGGAAGTATCAGTTTTGAACTGGCATCCCGTGGTGCTGCTGATCTCACTATTGTTGAAAAGGACAGTCAGATGCTGGC
>DASSGT010000843.1:0-2190 GCA_035693345.1 Puia sp.
GGGCTGATAAAAAGAAAACTGTCATAGAGGGATATGGAGAAGAAAAATGGAAAAGTATGATCCATCAGCTGAACGACCCCGATAAGATCAGAAAAACCTATTCAGAAGTGATTCCTAATTTTTTAAATATAGCGTTAGGCAAAGCGTAAAGCGTAAAGCGCAAAGCATAAAGCAACCGCCAACTACCAACTGCCAACCATCCATCGTCAACCGCTTTAAGCGTTAAGCTTTAAGCTTTAAGTTTTAAAAATGATTCCTCATCTCCGGAAATTATTTAATGATTCCTTCTCGGAAGAAAAATACCAGGCCTTTCTGAAAGACCTGAACAATAAACATCCGGGTGCCATAGAATTCCGAATCGCCGAAACACCTGTTTTCGTTCCGGATGATTTTCAGGAAAAGATGATTGGCGCCTGTGAATCTATTGTTGATATTATTACAGCGCCCGGTTTCAAAGAAGAATCAGCCAAAGCCGTGCCGCCGGGTGACTTTGTTCCCGGAGATGAAGCCCATCCGCATTTCATCGCTTTTGATTTCGGTGTTTGTATCAATGAAAAAAAAGAACTCGAACCGCAGCTGATAGAAATGCAGGGTTTTCCGACTTTATATGGTTTCCAGGTTTATTATCCCGAGATGATACAAAAACATTTTTCTGTTACCCGGAATCTGACCCAATACCTCGGCGGTTACGACAGGCCTTCATACCTGAAAGCCCTGAAAAAAATACTGATCGGAGAGAACGAACCGGAAAACACCATTTTACTGGAGATAAAACCATTTGAACAAAAAACCAGAATTGATTTTTTCTGCACACAGGATTATTTTGGAATACAACCTGTTTGCATAACAGAACTGATAGAAGAAGGGAACAGGTTATTCTATTTTCATAAGGGGAAAAATGAGAAAATCCAGGTGAAGCGAATTTATAACCGCATCATCTTTGATGATCTGCATGCGCAAAAAGATTCTCTTGGCAAACATATTGATCTGAAGAAACAATGGGATGTAGAGTGGATCCCCCACCCCAATTGGTTTTACAGGATTTCAAAATACACTCTCCCGTTTATAAAACATCCTTTTGTACCTGAAACCGAATTCCTGGATCAAGTAAAGACCCTTCCGGATGATCTTGAAAATTTTGTTTTGAAACCGTTATTTTCTTTTGCCGGTCAGGGTGTTCTGATAGATATTAAAAAAGAAGATATCCTCTCCATCAAAGATCCCTCAAACTGGATTCTGCAGCGTAAAGTAAATTATGCGCCGGTCATTCAGACCCCCGACGATCCGGCCAAAGCGGAAATCCGGATCATGTATATATGGCCGGAGGGCTCATCAAGACCGGTTCCTGCCATTAACCTGGCGCGGTTAAGTAAAGGTAAAATGATTGGTGTTCGTTACAACCAGGACAGAACCTGGGTCGGCGGAAGTGTCGCCTTCTTTAAGCCTAAAGCGTAAGGCGTAAAGCGCAAAGCGTAATGCGCAAAGCGCAAAGCGTAAAGCGTAACGTATTTAGTTTTCAGATTCAATCAAAGCTCAAAAAACGTATTACGCTTACTTATAAAAAATTAAAACTGCTTCCTTCTTCCTGCCTCCTGCCTCCTCCTTCCTGCCTCCTCCTTCCTGCCTCCTGCCTTCGCCTTAAGACTTCGCCTTTGCCTTATTCGCTTAATCCGGCAAGGATAAACTCGGCATTCAGTTTCGCAATGTTCGACATGGAAATCTCTTTCGGACAAACCGATTCGCAAGCCTGCGTGTTTGTGCAACTGCCAAATCCTTCCTTATCCATTTGTGCGACCATATTCAGGGCGCGCGATTTTCGTTCGGGATAACCCTGAGGCAGAAGTGCCAGATGGGAAACTTTTGCAGAAACAAAAAGCATGGCCGAACTGTTCTTACAGGCAGCAACGCAAGCTCCGCAACCGATACATGCAGCAGCTGCAAATGACGCATCCGCCAGGTTTTTGTCCACCGGAAGTGAATTGGCATCCACTGCGTTGCCGGTATTCACTGAAATATAACCACCCGCCTGAATAATCCGGTCAAAAGATGAACGGTCTACAATAAGATCTTTGATTACAGGAAAAGCGTTAGCGCGCCAGGGTTCGATCGTAATGGTGTCGCCATCTTTATATGCCCGCATATGTAATTGACAGGTAGTATTTGCATGCCAGGGACCATGAGGTCTTCCAT